>NZ_BAAAHE010000018.1 GCF_039525035.1 Sporichthya brevicatena | reverse complement strand
CGCCCGGCCGCGGCCGGCGGGTCCGGGCGGAACCAGGCGTCCTCGGCCGCGAGCGGCCCGGCCGCCGTCTTCTCGTCGTTCCGCCGGCGGAACGGATTCTTGGAAGCCACTTACCTCTACTCCTCGGCGGCTCGGCGCCGGCGGCCGCGACTGCGAGGCACACCGTCACCGAGGACGTACGACGAACTCAGATGATTCCAGGAGCAGTTGCGGCAGACCTCGACGACGTACACCCGGAACTCGCCGAATTCTCGTGCCATCGGCTCGAGCTCCGTGGTCGCCTTGATCCGTCCGGAGTATTGCCCCAGTTCGTCCCCGAACACGTAGGTGACGTGCGTCAGCGGTTCCTTCCGGCACACCGGACACAGCGCGTCCGTGGGTTCGCCGTGGAATTTCGCTGCGCGGAGCAGGTAGGGGTCGGCGTCACAGACGTCGGTGGTGTGCGCCGTCCCCGCGTGCAGCGCATGCAACGTCGCACGCCGCTGGAGGGCGTAGTCGACGAACAGACGCTGGGACCACATGGCGAGCAATGTACGCCGACGACCGTGCTCCCCCTGGGGTCCCGAGACCACCTCGTGACCTCGCCGACACCGGTTGTGTCGTCGACACGCGGGCGCCGCCCGGGGTTTGCGATCCGGCCATCGGCGACGTAAGGTCCCTTCCGGTTCGTTATATCGAGTCGATACATCCGCGCGATCTATCGAAATCGGACTTCGAGGGATCGAGGAGGTGGGACGGATGGCCAAGCGCACGGGAGTGCTCGAGGTCGCGGTCCTGGGTCTTCTCCACGAGTCCCCGATGCACGGGTACGAGCTGCGCAAGCGACTGAACACGCTGCTCGGCACGTTCCGCGCGATCTCGTACGGCTCGCTCTACCCCTGCCTCAAGGGCATGGTCCGGGCCGGCTGGATCGCCGAGGAGGACCCCGCCGAGACCGAGGGCGCCCGCCCCGGCAAGCGGGCCAAGATCGTGTACAAGCTGACCGCCGACGGCAAGGAGCACTTCGCCGAGCTGATGGCGGCGAGCGGGCCGGAGGAATGGGACGACGACAACTTCGGCGTCCGCTTTGCCTTCTTCTCGCGCACGGACGCGGCCGTCCGGCTGCGCATCCTCGAGGGGCGACGAGGCCGCCTCGAGGAGCGCATGGACGGCTTCCGCAACGCCGCCGCCCGCACCGCGGAGCGCGTGGACAGTTACACGCTCGAACTCCAGCGCCACGGCCTGGAGTCCGTCGAGCGGGAAGTGCGCTGGCTCACCGAGCTGATCGACACCGAGCGCGCCAACCCCCGCCCGGCCGTCCCACCCACCCCCCGCACCACCACCGAGAATCCGAAGTAAGGGAGTACCCAGACATGGGTTCGGTCCGCGTAGCAATCGTCGGCGTCGGCAACTGCGCCTCGTCGCTGGTCCAGGGCGTCGAGTTCTACAAGAACGCCGACCCCAGCCAGCGGGTCCCTGGCCTCATGCACGTCCAGTTCGGCCCGTACCACGTGGGGGACGTGGAGTTCGTGGCCGCGTTCGACGTGGATGCCAAGAAGGTCGGCCGCGACCTCTCCGAGGCCATCACCGCCTCCGAGAACAACACCATCCAGTTCGCGGACGTGCCGCCGCTGGGTGTCACCGTCCAGCGTGGTCCGACCCACGACGGTCTCGGTGAGTACTACCTCGAGATGGTCGACGAGTCCGACGAGCAGCCGGTGGACGTCGTCCAGGCGCTCAAGGACGCGAACGTCGACGTCCTCGTCTCCTACCTGCCGGTCGGCTCCGAGATCGCCGACAAGTACTACGCGCAGTGCTGCCTCGACGCGGGCGTCGCCTTCGTCAACGCGCTGCCGGTCTTCATCGCCTCCGACCCCGTCTGGGCGCAGAAGTTCACCGACGCGGGTGTCCCGATCGTCGGTGACGACATCAAGTCCCAGGTCGGCGCGACCATCACGCACCGCGTCATGGCCAAGCTGTTCGAGGACCGCGGCGTCGAGCTGCTGCGCACGTACCAGCTCAACTTCGGCGGCAACATGGACTTCAAGAACATGCTGGAGCGCAAGCGTCTGAAGTCGAAGAAGATCTCGAAGACCCAGTCGGTCACCTCGCAGATCCCGCACGAGATGCGTGCCGAAGAGGTCCACATCGGCCCGTCCGACCACGTGCCGTGGCTCGACGACCGCAAGTGGGCGTACGTCCGCCTCGAGGGCAAGTCCTTCGGTGACACCCCGCTGAACCTGGAGTACAAGCTCGAGGTCTGGGACTCCCCGAACTCGGCCGGCGTCATCATCGACGCGGTCCGCGCGGCGAAGATCGCCAAGGACCGCGGCATCGGCGGCCCGATCCTCTCCGCCTCCTCGTACTTCATGAAGTCGCCGCCGGAGCAGTACAGCGACGACGAGTGCCGCGAGCTGGTGGAGAAGTTCATCCGCGGCGAGGTCGAGCGCTAAACCGCACAGCTGTACGTCGAGGCCGTCCCCGCCCGGGGGCGGCCTCGTCGCATTTGTGCACGTTCGGTTCACCGCGCCACGTAGCCTCGTCGCGTGTCCTCCGTCGCCGACCTGCGCCGCGTGCTGCGGCACGGCGACTTCCGGAAGCTGTTCGCGACCCGGCTGGCCTCCCAGGCCGCCGACGGGATGTTCCAGGTCGCGCTCGCGTCGTTCGTCTTCTTCTCCCCCGAGCGGGCGGGGACCGCGAGTTCGGCGGCCGCGACCTTCACGGTGCTCCTGCTGCCGTACACGCTGGTCGGGCCGTTCGCCGGGGTGTTCCTCGACCGCTGGCGCCGCCGGCAGGTGCTGGTCGGGGCGTCGGCGGCGCGGGCCGTGGTCGTCACCGGCGTCGCCCTGATCGCCTGGCAGGACGACACCGGGCCGGTCCTCTACGTCACCGCGCTGGTCGCGCTCTCGATCAACCGCTTCTACCTGGCAGCGCTGTCGGCCTCGATGCCCCACGTCGTGGATCACGACGAGCTGATCATGGCCAACTCCGTCAGCGTGACCGCCGGTTCCATCGCCGCGATGCTCGGCGGCGGCGTCGGGCTGGCGGTCGGCGCGCTCGCGGGTGAGGAGCACGGCGACCCCGTCACGATGCTCGTCACCGCGGCGGCCTACCTGGGCGCGTCCGGTCTCGCGACCCGGATGGGCCGCGACCTGCTCGGCCCCGACCTCACCGACGAGCCGCCGGCCGTGCGGGAGGCGGTCCGGCACGTCGCGGCCGGCCTCGTCGACGGCACCCGCCACATCTGGCACCAGCCGCCGGCCCGGAACGCGCTCGCGGCGACCACGGCCCTGCGCTTCTGCTACGCCCTCGCGGCGCTGGCCGCGATCCTGCTCTACCGGAACCACTTCAACGACCCCGGCGGTGACGGGGACGAGGCGATGGCCGAGCTCGCGGTCGTCTTCGGCGCCGGCGCGGTCGGGTACTTCGTCGCCGCGGTGCTGACGCCGCCGGTCAGCGCGCGGATGGGCAAGCCGGCGCTGATCGTCTGGGCGCTGGTCACCGCCGGGGTCCTGGGGTTCGCGTGCGGTGTCCCGTACACGCCGGCGTTGGTGGTCGCCGGGTCGTTCGTGCTCGGTGTCACGACTCAGACCGTGAAGATCTGTGTGGACACGATCGTGCAGGAATCGATCGCCGACGCCTACCGCGGCCGGGTCTTCGCCGGGTACGACACCGTCTTCAACCTGGCCTTCATCGCCGCCGCCGGCCTCGGCGCCCTCGCGATGCCGGATTCCGGCAAGTCGTACCCGCTCCTGGTCGGGGTCAGCATCGGCTACCTCGTCACCGCGGTGCTCTACGGCCGCACCCTCGCCCGGCGCGGTTCCGCGGGGGAGGACGCGGGGGAGGAAAGGAACGAAAACCCCATGACAGGTTCTTCGGTGAGCGAAGCCGCCACGGAGGATCCGGCGCGTACCTAGCCTCGATCGCGTGTCCTTCGCGTCGGACTTCCGTGCGGTGGTGCAGCACCGGGACTTCCGCAAGCTGTACGCCACACGGCTGGCCGGGCAGGCCTCGGACGGCATGTTCCAGATGGCGCTGGCGTCCTACGTCTTCTTCTCGCCGGAGCGCCAGGCCGACGCCGGCGCCGCGGCGGCCGCCCTCGCGACGCTGCTGCTGCCGTACACCTTCATCGGCCCGTTCGCCGGGGTGTACCTCGACCGGTGGCGGCGCCGGCACGTCCTGGTGCGGGCCAACCTCATGCGCGCGAGCCTCGTCGGCGTCGTCGCTGCCCTCGCGTGGACCGGGGTCACCGGCGTCGCGCTGTTCGCCACCGCGCTGGTCGCGATCTCGATCAACCGGTTCTTCCTGACCACACTCGGGGCGTCGCTCCCGCACGTCGTCGACCGCGACGACCTGATCATGGCGAACTCGGTCTCGGCGACCTCCGGAACGATGGCGTCCCTCGCGGGCGGTGGGCTCGGGCTCGCGCTGCACCAGAGCATGGCCGGCGGCCGGGGCACCGACGCCGCGTTGATGCTCGCGGCCGTGGCCGGCTACCTCTGCTCGGCGCTGCTGGCGTGCCGGATCGAGCGCGACCTGCTCGGCCCGGACGGCAGCGTCCCCACGATGTCGGCCGGTCAGGCCCTGCGCACCACGGCGGCCGGGCTGGCGGGCGGGGCCCGGCACGTCTGGGCGCGGCCGATGGCGCGCAACTGTCTCGCGGTGCTCGCCGCGCAGCGCTTCTGCTACGGCACCGGCACGATCGCGACGCTGCTGCTGTACCGCAACTACTTCAACGACCCGGAGCACGGCGTCGACGCCGCGATGCGGGGGCTCGGCCTGGTCTTCGGCGCCGCCGGGGCCGGCTTCTTCGTCGCCGCCACGATCACCCCGGTGATCACGCGGCGGATCGGCAAGCCGGCCTGGATCGTCCTCGCGCTGACGGCCGCCGCGGTCTTCGGCTTCGCGCTGGTCGCCCCCTACGAGCCGCCGCCCCTGGTGCTCGGGGCGTTTCTGCTCGGGATCGCCGCCCAGTCGGTGAAGCTCTGCGTCGACACGATCGTGCAGGAGTCGGTCGAGGACGCCTTCCGCGGTCGGGTCTTCGCCCTCGCCGACATGCTGTTCAACCTCGCGTTCGTCGGCGCGGCCGCCGTCGCCTCGCTCGTGATGCCGGAGTCGGGCAAGTCCTACGCCCTGCTCTCGGCCGTCAGCATCGGCTACGCCGTCACCGCCGTCCTGTTCCTCCGCACCGCCCTCAGGCAGCCGGCGACCGCGTCGGCGCCGGCGTCCGCGGCGCTCCAGATCCCCTGACCCCGGGTCAGTCCTGGACCGGGATGACGTTCCGCTCCTCGGCGAAGTGGCAGGCGCTCGGGTGATTCGCCGCCCGGACGACGAGTTCCGGGACCTGCTCGGCGCAGATGTCCTGCGCCTTCCAGCACCGGGTCCGGAACCGGCAGCCCGAGGGCGGGTTGGCCGGACTCGGGACATCGCCCTCGAGCCGGATGATCTGCCGCTGACCGCGCAGGCTCGGGTCGGGCACGGGCACCGCGGAGAGCAGGGCCTGGGTGTACGGGTGTGTGGGGTGCTCGTAGATCTCGACGTCCGACCCGGTCTCGACGATCTTGCCGAGATACATGACCGCGACGCGGTCGGAGAGGTGCCGGACGACCGACAGGTCGTGCGCGATGAAGATGTAGGAGAGCCCGAACTCGTCCTGCAGCTTCTCGAGCAGGTTCATGACCTGTGCCTGGATCGAGACGTCGAGCGCGGAGACGGGCTCGTCGCAGATGATGATCTCCGGGCGCAACGCGAGCGCCCGGGCGATCCCGATGCGCTGCCGCTGGCCGCCGGAGAACTGGTGCGGGTAGCGGTTGATGTGTTCGGGGTTCAGACCCACGAAGTCGAGCAGTTCCTTGACCCGGGCGGCCCGGTCGCCCTTCGGCGCCACCTCCGGGTGGATCTCGAAGGGCTCACCGACGATGTCCGCGACGGTCATCCGTGGGTTCAGCGAGGAGTAGGGATCCTGCATGACGAGCTGGATCTGCCGGCGCAGCCGACGCTGCGCGTCGCCCTTGAGCTTGAAGATGTCGTCGCCGTTGTAGATCGCCGACCCTGACGTCGGCTTCTCCAGCCCCATCAACAGTTTCGCGACGGTCGACTTCCCGCAGCCGGACTCACCGACCAGGCCGAGCGTCTCCCCGCGGCGAAGCTCGAAGCTCACCCCGTCGACGGCGCGCACCGCACCGATCTGCCGCTTGAACAACACCCCCCGGGCGATCGGGAAGTGCTTCACCAGGTCGTCGACCTTGAGGACGACCTCGCCCGTCGGCCTTCCCTGCGCGTCACTTGGCGAGGTTGTCATTCCGCACCTCCTCCCAGTAGTGGCACGCGCTGCCGCGGCCACCGGGGATCTCGTACAGCGGCGGGGTGTCGACCTCGCACCGCGCCCGTTTGCGCGGGCAGCGGGGATGGAACGAGCAGCCGGTCGGCAGGCGGGTGAGGGTCGGTGGCAGACCCTTGATCACCGAGATGTCCTGGCCCTTCATGTCGAGCCGCGGGATCGAGGACAGCAGCCCCTCGGTGTACGGGTGGGCCGGCGCTGCGTAGAGGTCCTGGACCGACGCCTCCTCCACGATGCGCCCGGCGTACATGACCGCGCACTTGTCCGCGACGTCGGCGACGACCCCGAGGTCGTGGGTGATGAGGATCAGGCCCATGCCCAGATCACGCTGCAGTTCGGCGAGCAGGTCCATCACCTGGGCCTGGACCGTGACGTCGAGCGCCGTGGTCGGCTCGTCGGCGATCAGCAGCGCGGGGTTGAGCGCGATGGACATCGCGATCATCACGCGCTGGCGCATGCCGCCCGAGAACTGGTGCGGATAGTCGTTGACGCGCGACTTGGCGGACGGGATCCGGACCCGGTCCATCAACTCGATCGCCTTGGCCTTGGCCTCCTTGCGCGACATGCCCTGGTGGACCCGGAACATCTCGCCGATCTGCCAGCCGACCGTGAACACGGGGTTCAGCGCGGAGAGCGCGTCCTGGAAGATCATCGCCATCTCGGCGCCCCGCAGCTTGCGGCGCTCGTCGGGCGTGAGCTCGAAGAGGTTCTGCCCGCGGAAGCGGACCTGACCGCCCGTCACGAATCCGGGGGGCGAGTCGAGGATCCCCATGATCGCCTGGGCGGTCACGCTCTTGCCGGAACCGGACTCGCCGAGCACGGCCAGCGTCTCGCCGGAGTTGACCGTGTAGGTCACGCCGTTGACGGCCTTCGCCACGCCCTCGCGGGTGCGGAACTCCACCTGCAGGTCGCTGACCTCCAGGAGCGGGGCGTCCGCCGACGGCAGTTCGAAGGAGACCTCGGTCGGTTGTTCAGCTGCCACTCGCGGTCCTCTCAGCGCAGCTTCGGGTCGAGGGCGTCACGCACGGCGTCGCCGAGCATGATGAACGCCAGCACCGTGATCGACAGGAACACCGCCGGGAAGAACAACATGTGCGGACTCGACTGCATGTAGCCCGTGGCGCGGTTGATGTCGATGCCCCACGAGACGACCGGCGGGCGGAGACCGACGCCGAGGTAGGACAACGTGGCCTCGGCCCCGATGAACGCACCGAGGGCGACCGTCGCGTAGACGATGGCCGGCTGCACCGCGTTCGGCAGCACGTGCGTCCGCAGGATCCGCGGGGAGGAGGCACCGAGCGCGCGCGCGGCCGCGACGTAGTCCGCCTGTTTGATCTGCAGCACGCTCGATCTCATGAGGCGGCCCATCGCCGGCCACACGAGCACGGTCAGCGCCAGGACGACCTTCATGACCGGGATCCAGAACGCGGTGTCGGACCCGGTGGGCAGCGAGATCAGGACGATGATCGCGCCGAGGATGAACGGGATGCCGTAGAAGACGTCTGCGGTACGGGAGATCACCGTGTCGACGAACCCGCCGAAGTACCCGGCGATCATGCCGAGGGTGACCCCGACGACGAACACCATCGCCGCGGCGAGCACCCCGACGACCACCGAGGCGCGAGCGCCGTAGATGGTGCGCGCGTAGACGTCGCAACCGAGCAGGTCCCGTCCGAACCAGGCGTCGCCTGACGGCCCTTCACGGGCGTAGAGGGGGACGCAGTCGCGCGGCCCCCGCGACGTGAACAGGCCGGGGAACGCGGCCATCACGATCAGGATCCCGATCATGACGACGGCCGCGATGACCATCGGGCGCTTCCGTAGATCGTCCCAGGCGTCGCGACCGAGAGATCGCGCGGACTCCTGGGACCCCTCGCCGACGTGGGCGGAGGTCAGGTCGGCCGAGACGGCGGACGGATCACTCATAGCGAATCCTCGGGTCGAGGACGGCGTACATCAGGTCGATGATCAGACTGACCACCAGGAAGATCAGGATCAGGAAGGTGGCGACACCGACCACCAGCGCTCCCTCACGCAACGCGATCGCGCGGAAGACAAGACCACCGACGCCGGGGATGTTGAAGATGCCCTCGGTGACGATCGCGCCGCCGAGCAGGCTCCCGAACTCGGTGCCGAGGAACGTGATGATCGGGATCATCGAGTTCCGCATGGTGTGGATGCCCACCACCCGGTGCTCCGGCATCCCCTTCGCTCGGGCGGTGCGGACGAAGTCGGCGCGCAGGTTCTCCGCGACGCTGGTTCTGGTTATTCGGGTGGCGTAGGCGAGGGACAGAGATCCCACCGCCATGCCGGGCATGATCAGTTGGCCCCAGGACCCGTTGGTCGCGGTCACCGGGAACAGCCCCATCTTGATCCCGAGGAAGTACTGCATCGTCGTGCCGATGACGAAGATCGGCAGCGAGATCACGAACAGGGTCCCGGCCAGGGAGACGCGGTCGAACAATCCGTTGCGTCTGACGCCGGCGATGATCCCGGCACCGACGCCCACGATGGCGACGAAGATGATCGCGATCGTGCCCAGCCGGAGCGTCACCGGATAGGTCCGCTTGATCTCGTCGAGCACGTCGTCGCCCGAGGCCGTCGTCCCGAAGTCGCCCTGCGCGAGCCCCTTCAGGTAGTGGCCGTACTGGACCGGGAGGGGGTCGTCCAGGTGCAGGCGCTCGGTCTCGGCCCGGACGTACTCCGCCGAGCAGGGTCGCTCACCGCACTTGCCCGCCAGCGGGTCGCCCGGCAGGGCGTAGACCATCGCGAAGACGAGGAAGGTCGCGCCCAGGAGGACGAACGCCATCTGGAGAAGGCGCCTGAGGACGTAACGACCCATCAGCAGCTCCAGGGGACGGTCTGAGCACCGGGCGGGCGACCCGGCGCGATCAGGCTACGCGGATCCGGACGGTCCGGCGGAGAACCGGGCCCCGGAACAGCGATGGTCCCCCGCGGTGTGTGCGAGGGACCATCAGCTGACGGTGGAACCGGTTCGGCGCGTGGACTTACTTGATGACCGTCACCGACGAGAAGTCGTAGGTGCCGAACACCGTGACCTTCACGTTGGTGACCTTGTTCGAGTGCCCGTGGATGGCCGCGCCGTACCAGAGCGGGATGGCGGGCATGTCCTCCGCCAGCAGAGCCTCGGCCTGCTGGTAGAGCGCGTAGCCCTCCTCCTCGCTCGCCGCCGCGGCCGCGTCGTTCAGCAGCTTGTCGAACTCCTTGTTCGAGTAGTTGCCGTCGTTCGACGAGGCGTTGGTCTTGTAGATCGGCTCGAGGAAGTTCTCGATCGACGGGTAGTCCATCTGCCACCCGGTGCGGAACATGCCCTTCTGCTCCTTGGCCTCGATAGCGGAGCGGAAGCTCGCGAAGTCGACCGAGCCCTTGGCGATGCACTCGACACCGAGAACGCTGCGGATGCTGTTGCAGACCGCCTCGGTCCACACCTCGTGGTTGCCGCCGCCGTTGTAGGCGAGCGTCATCGTGCCGTTGTAGCCGCCGGCTTCCTCGAAGAGCTGCTTGGCCCGCTCGGGGTTGTAGGTGCAGTACTCACCGCACGCGCCGGCCTTGTAGCCGTTGACGACCGGGGAGACCCAGCCGGTGGCCGGCTCCCGCTCCGGGAAGGCGAGCTTGATGACCTGCTCCCGGTCGATCGCCATGGAGATCGCCTGCCGGAGCTTCGGGTTCGAGTACGACGGGTCGGTCTTGGTCGGCGGGAAGGTGATCGACTGGAACACGCCCTCGGCGCGGGTCGCGAAGCGGCCACCGAGGTCCCGCGCGTAGAGGCGGTCGAGCTGCTTGCTCGTCGGGATGATGTTCGTGATGTCCAGCTGGTTCGCCTGCACGTCCGCGTAGGCGGCGTCCTCGCTGGTGTAGATCCGGTAGATGACCTTGTCGATGTGCGGCTTACGCGCCCGGTCGTAGTTCGGGTCCTTCTCGAGGACGATCTCGCGGTCCGGGTTGAACGAGGTCAGCTTGAACGGACCGGCACCGATCGGCTTCTTGCCGAAGGACTTGCCCTTGTCCTTGAAGAACGACTCGGGCAGCGGGGAGAAGGCGGTGTAGCCGAGCCGGATCGGGAACGTCGAGTTACGCCGCGTCAGCGTGATCGTGAACGTCGTGTCGTTGACCTTCTTCAGGCCCGACAGCTTGTCGGTCTTGGGGTCCGGCGGGTCCTTCGGGCCGTCGCCGTCCGGGTCCTCCGGGTTCACGTCCTCGAAGCCCTGGATCTGGGAGAAGAAGGACGCGTTCTGCTGGGCGTTCTTCGCGTACGCGGCGAAGTTCCACGCGTCGATGAAGCTGTCGGCGTCGACCTCGGTGCCGTCGTGGAACTTGACGCCCTTGAGCAGCTTGACCGTGAAGGTCTTGCTGTCCTTGGTCTCGATCGACTCGGCGAGGTCGTTCTCGAGGTCGCCGGTCTCCGGGTGGTACCGGACCAGCTTCGCGGTGACGTTGTCGAGCACGTCGCCGCCGCAGACCTCAGCGGTGTCCGCCGGCAGCAGGGGACGCTCGGGCTTGCAGCCGTGGACGCTGACGGTGCCGCCCTCGGTGATCGGGCCGGTCAGGTTGCCCTGAGCGTCCGAGCCGGCGTTGTTGTCGTCGTCGCCGCCGCAGCCGGTCGCCAGGAGCATCCCTGCGGCGGCCAGCGCCACCACTTTGTGTCCGCGCTTCAGGGCTCTCATCCGGTCGCTCCTCCTAGCAGGCTGTCCAAGCAGGTGTGGTTACGCAGGGTGGTGCCGTCAGAGCATTCCTACATCCGCCGAGGTCACTCGGCATAGGTGACTCGCACCGTAGGCAGGGTTAAGTGCCCAACGGCAGGGCCCGTTACCGGTTCGGAATGCGTTTCGGGTGTTGCGCCGGCCCGGAACGCCCCATTGGAGCGAAATGTCCGTTCGCCTGCGTTACTGCGGCGTTCCGGTTCCTTTCCCGGGTTCGCTTCCGGGCTCGTCGGCGGACTCGGACCGGGCCGCCCACCACGCGTGGAGCTCGGCGCGCGCCTCCTCCTCCGTCATCGGGCCGCGGTCCATGCGGAGTTCGAGGAGGTACTTGTAGGCCTCGCCGACGACCGGGCCGGGCCGGATCCCGAGCTCGGCCATGATCGCGTTGCCGTCGAGGGCGGGCCGGATCGAGGCCAGCTCCTCCTGCTCGGCGAGCACCGCGATGCGCTCCTCGAGGGAGTCGTAGGACCGGGCGAGGGCCGCGGCCTTGCGCTTGTTGCGGGTCGTGCAGTCCGCCCGGGTCAGCTTGTGGAGCCGCGGCAGCAGGTGCCCGGCGTCGCGGACGTACCGGCGCACCGCCGAGTCGGTCCACTCCCCGGTGCCGTAGCCGTGGAAGCGCAGGTGCAGCTCGACGAGCCGGGCGACGTCCTCGGTCGTGGCCTTGTCGAAGCGCAGCGCCTTCATCCGAGCCGCGGTCAGTTTCTTCCCGACCACCTCGTGGTGGTGGAAGCTGACGCGACCGCCCGGCTCGTTGCGCCGGGTCTTCGGCTTGCCGACGTCGTGCATGAGCGCGGCGAAGCGGAGCGTGAAGTCCGGCCCGTCGTCCTCGAGGTCGATGGCCTGCTCGAGCACGGTCAGCGTGTGCTCGTAGACGTCCTTGTGCCGGTGGTGCTCGTCGATCTCCAGGCGCATCTTCGGCACCTCGGGCAGCACGCGCTCCGCGAGACCGGTCTCGACGAGCGTCTCCAGCCCACGCCGGGGGAACCGCGCGCAGACCAGCTTGACCAGCTCGTCGCGCACCCGCTCGGCCGAGACGATCTCGATGCGGTCCGCCATCGCGGTCATGGCCGCGGAGACCTCCGGCGCGATGCCGATGCCGAGCTGGGCGGTGAACCGGGCGGCCCGCATCATGCGGAGCGGGTCGTCGGAGAAGGACTCCTCCGGGCTGCGGGGGGTGCGCAGGACGCCGGCCGCGAGGTCGACCAGGCCGTTGTGCGGGTCGACGAACCGGATCTCCGGCAGCTCGACCGCCATGGCGTTGACGGTGAAGTCCCGCCGGACGAGGTCCTCGGCGAGGCTGGTGCCGTACTCGATCTCGGGCTTGCGGGAGGACCGGTCGTAGGCGTCGGTCCGCCAGGTCGTGATCTCGAGCTGGAAGTCCCCGCGCCGGGCGCCGATCGTGCCGAACGCGGCGCCGACGTCCCAGATCGCCTCGGCCCAGCCGCGCAGGATCTCCGCCGTCCGCTCGGGACGGGCGGACGTCGTGAAGTCGAGGTCGGCGCCGAGGCGGCCGAGCAGGGCGTCGCGCACCGAGCCGCCGACCAGCGCGATCTGCTCGCCGGCGGCCACGAACCGGTCCGCGAGCTCGACGGCGACGGGGGCGGCCTTGAGCAGTTCGCCCACCGCGCGTCGCTGGGCCGCCGACAGGGCCGCCGGGTTCGGGGTCGGCGCCGCGGTCGACGAGCTGGGAGTGGAGCGTCCGGACACGAGGGGCCAGCCTAGGTGACGGGGGCGGGCGCCACGACGATCGGCCAAAAGGGGACCAAATCCCGACATCGCGGGGCAACCCGGGTCACGCTGTGATCACCTGACGCCACCCCCTGGAGTTCCCGATGTCGCTGCTCACTCCTTCTGCCGGTCTGCTCGCCGCGTCCGTCGTGGCCGCCGGCGTCGCCCTGCCGCTCGCCGCCGCCACCCCCGCGTCCGCCGCCTGCCTGGCGCAGACCATCTACCAGGTCACCGACCACCAGCGGACCCATCTCAAGGTCGGCGGCACGACCATCAAGTTCAACAAGCCCGGCACCCACACCGTGCAGATCACGAAGAAGGGTCTCCTGACCGCGAAGTACGGCACGGACAACGTGGACGACCAGCTCGGCATCAAGAAGGCCGTGCAGGCCAAGTGGCCCAAGGTCAAGAACGCCGTGACGGTCACCAAGGGTCACAAGAAGACCTTCAAGACGGGTTCGGGCGAGCGCGTGACCGTGAGCTACGCCAGCTACGGCGACAAGGTCAAGTGGGCCAAGGTGGCGGTCAAGGGCAACTGCTCGACCACCGTCCTCGACTCCGGCACCGCGAAGTTCCCCCGGCGCAACCTCGACTGGCTCTTCGCGATCGCCATGAGCTGAGGCTCAGCCGCCGGCACCGGACCGGCACCGCAACCACAACCGAACCGACATCCGAACCGCCGGGCGTGGCCGACTCAGCCGCGCCCGGCGGAGCAACGGCCCGCGCCGGGAGTGATCACCGGACTAGCATCGAGGGATGCCGTCGCCCTCGCCGTCGCCGTCCAAGCGGTTACGGACCGTGTCGGAGGTCTCGGCCGGCGGCCTCGTGGTGGACCGCGCCGGGCCGGTGCCTCAGGGCGCCCTGATCGGGCGCTTCGACAAGCGTGGCCGCCTGCTCTGGTCCCTGCCGAAGGGGCACCTCGAGGCGGGCGAGACGGCGGAGGACGCCGCGGTCCGTGAGGTCGAGGAGGAGACCGGCATCCGGGGCTCCGTCCTGGCCAAACTGGGTGTGATCGACTTCTGGTTCGTCGCCGGCGGCGCCCGGATCCACAAGACCGTGCACCACTTCCTCCTCGAGGCGCAGTCCGGCGAGCTGTCCGACGCCGACGTCGAGGTGGACGAGGTGGCCTGGGTCCCGCTGGAGGAACTACCGTCCCGGCTGGCCTACGACACCGAGCGCAAGCTGATGGCCAAGGTGCCCGAACAGCTGGCGATCGCGGCCGAGCAGACGCCGTGAGCGCGCGGTGGCGACGCGCCCCCGCCGTGGTCACCGCGATCGCTCTGTTGGTGGGTGCCCCGGCGCTGGCGGGCGCAACGGCCGGCGCCACGGCCGCGGTCGGCCCGGCCGACGTCCGGACCGCGGCGGCGAACCAGGAGGGCCGGCTCGAGCTGACCTCGGTCGCCCCCGTCGCCCCCCGGCCGACGGGCCGGATCACGGTGCGCGGCAACCTCGTCAATCCGGGCGGTGACGCGTTCTCCGACATCTCGGTCGGGCTCCGCGTCTCGACCGCCCCCCTGACCAGCCGGGGCGACCTGGCGGCGATCGCCGCCGGGTCCGACGACCGGCGCTCGATGCGGACCGTGCCCGGTGCGACCCGGATCCCCGGCGAGGTGACCTCGGGTCGCGTCTCGCCCTGGCAGGTCTCGGTCCCCGCCAAGGCGCTGCGGCTGCCGGGCAACGGTGTCTATGTGCTCGAGATCCGCGCGACCGGCCGGATCGGCAACGGTGAGCTGCGCGAGCTGTCGACCCTGACGACGTTCCTGCCGTTCCTCCCCAACGCGGAGGGTTACTCCCCGACGAAGCTGACCTGGATCTGGCCGCTCGTCGGGACCCCGGCGCGCGACGCGCACGGCGTCTTCCTTCCCGGCACCTCGAACGCGGAGCTCCTGCCCGGCGGACGGCTGGCCGACCTCGCGGTCGCCCCGGGCCAGGTCCCGGTCACCTGGATGGTCGACCCCGAGCTGCTCGAGAGCGCGGCCGCGCTGTCCGCGGACCACGAGCGGCAGGAGGGGCGCGGCACGACGGCGGAGGAGGGTGATCCCGCGGCCGGCCGTTGGCTCGCGGAGCTCAAGGCCCGCCTCGCGAACACCCCGGTCGCGGCGCTGCCCTACGCCGACCCCGACGTCGTCGCGCTGACCCGGCACGGCGACCCCGGCGCACTCGAGCGGGCGGTCGCGCGGTCGAAGGAGGTCACCGGCGCCCGGCTCGGCCGGGAGTCGGACACCACCGTCGCGTGGCCGGCGGACGGGTTCGCCGACGCCAAGACCCTGGGCGCACTGCGCCGGGCGGGCGCCAAGACCGTCGTGCTCTCCAGCTCCGCGCTGATGCTCGCCAGCGAGCGGACCTACACCCCGACCGGCCGGGCCCGCATCGAGTCCGACGACGGCTCGCTCGAGGTCCTCGTCGCCGACCAGGGCCTGATCGACACGCTCTCGGTCGACTTCGGCGCGCCCGGGGCCGCCGCACTCGCCGCGCAGCGGTTCCTCGCCGAGACTGCCCTGATCACCCTCGAGCGCCCGAACGCCGCCCGCACGATCCTGGTCGCGCCGCCGCGCCGATGGGCCCCGCCCGCCGGCTGGTCCGCCGCGCTGCTCGACGCCGTCGAGCGCACGCCGTGGGTCCGCACCGTCGGGCTCGCGTCGTTGTCCCGGACCCGGGTGCCCACCGAGTACGCCGGCGCGACGCTGGTCTACCCGCAGTCCGCGACCGCGGCGGAGCTCGCCGCCGCGCAGGTGGCCCGGATGGGGCAGGCCGGAGCGGCCGCCGAGGGCCTGGTCCGGCTGTTCGCCCGGCCGGGCGGTCTCGAGACGACCTACACCGGTGCCCTGCTCAGCTCGGTGTCGACGGCCTGGCGCACCAACCGCTCCGGCGGCCGCGACTACGCCCTCGCCGTGAGCGACCGCATCTCCTCCGACATCGACCAGGTCCAGGTGATCGGCCGGGACCTGGTCACGCTCTCGAGCACCCGCGGCACGATCCCCCTGACGGTGTCGAACCAGCTCGACCAGGCGATCCGGGTCCGCCCGGTGCTCCGTCCGCGGGTCGGCAGCCGCCTGAGCGTCACCAACCCGGACCTGATCACGATCGGCGCCGGCCGCAAGCAGACGGTGCGCGTCCCCGCCGAGGCCTCGTCCAACGGCATCACCCAGGTGGACGTCCAGCTGCTCGACGCGACCGGCATGCCGTTCGGGGACACCACCCAGTTGCGGGTCAACGTCACCAGCTTCGGCAAGGTGGGCCTGATCGTGCTGATCGCGGCGGGCAGCGTCCTGTTCGGCACGGCGATCCTGCGCAACGTCCGCCGCCTCCGGAGACCCGCCGCATGAGTTCAGCGCCCCCCGATCCGCCCGCCGGTCCCACGGCCGAGCCTGCCGCCGAGCCTACCGCCGAGCCCACGGCCGAGCCCAGCATCACCCGCTCCAGCGCGGTGATGGCGGCGGGGACCGTCCTGTCGCGGATCACCGGCTTCGGACGCGACGTCGTCCTGACCTGGGCCATCGGCACCACGGCGTTCTCGGTGACCTACAACGTCGCGAACACCGTGCCGAACATCGTCTACATCCTGCTGGCCGGCGGCGTGCTCAACGCAGTGTTCGTCCCGCAGCTGGTGAAGGCGATGCGGGAGGACCCCGACGGCGGCAAGGCCTTCGCCGACCGGCTGATCACGGCGATCGGCCTCGTGCTGCTCGTCATCACCGTCGCCGCGGTGATCGCGGCGCCGCTGGTGATCTCGGCGTACGCCTACGCCTTCACCCACGGCGAGGGGTCGGAGGCGAACTACGACGTCGCGGTCACCTTCGCCCGCTACCTGCTGCCGCAGATCTTCTTCTACGGCCTGCACGTGATGCTGGGGCAGGTGCTCAACGCCCGGGGCCGCTTCGGGCCGATGATGTTCGCCCCGATCCTGAACAACCTCGTCGTCATCGTCACCGGCGTGATGTTCCTCGTGATCACCGCCGGCGAGCACCCGAGCACCGAGACGATCAGCGACGGCGAGATGCGTCTGCTCGGCATCGGCACCACGCTCGGCGTCGTGGTGCAGGCGCTCGCGCTGCTCCCGTTCCTCAAGTCCTCGGGCTACCGGTACCGGCCCCGGTTCGACCTGCGCGGCACCGGCCTCGGCCAGGCCTACCGGCTGGCCACCTGGACCCTGCTGTTCGTCCTGGTCAACCAGATCGCCTACCTCGTCGTGGTCCAGATCGCGACCGGGATCGAGGAGACGGCCGCCGCGGACGGCTACCCCGGCCGCGGTTTCACGCCGTACACGAAGGCGTACCTGATCATGCTGCTCCCGCACGCCGTGATCACGGTGTCGGTGGTGACGGCGCTGCTGCCCCGGATGGCCCGGGCGGTGACCGACAACCGGCTCGACGACGTCCGCGCCGACCTGGCCGGCGGCATGAGACTGACCGGCGCCGCGCTGATCCCGGCCGCGATCGCGTTCATCGTGCTCGGACCGAGCATGGCGGTCCTCGGCTTCGGCCACGGCAACACCTCGGTCGCCAACGCGGAGTACATCGGCTACGTCCTCGCCGCGTTCGCCGTGGCGCTGGTCCCGTTCTCGGTGCACCACCAGCTGCTGCGCGGGTTCTACGCCTTCTCCGACACCCGCACCCCGGTGACGATCAACGTCTGGATCGCGGGGACGAACATCGCGCTCGCCCTCGCCTGCGTCACGTTCCTGCCCGCGCGGTGGGTGGCGGTCGGGCTCGCGCTCAGCTATGCCGCGTCCTACGCGGTCGGTGTCCAGATCTCCGCCCGCAAGCTCGGGCGCTACCTGGGCCCGCTCGACGGCGGGGTCGTCCGGACCTACGAGCGGATGGCGCTGGCCGCCGTCCTCGCCGCGATCCCGGCGGTGGCGATCGGCGAGATCGCCGACCGGATCTGGGGCAGCGGCACGACGGCCGCCGCGGTCAGCGTGCTCGCGGGCGGCGGCGCGATGCTCGCGGCGTACCTGGGAATCACCCTGCGCATGCGGATCGCCGAGGTGACCCAGTTGTTGGGGCCGGTTCTCCGGCGCGGCTGACCTGTCCGGCCGACGTGTTCCGGCCGACGTGTTCCGGCCGGCATGTTCCGGCCGGCACGTCACGGCTGGCGCGGTTCGGCTCCGGCCGCTCCGGCGAACGCCTAGCATGGCCGCGAGGGGCTGTTCGGGGACCCGGCGGGAACTGACGGCCGCTGCCGACCTTGGCACGCCCGGTCAGGAGGACGGTGAGGTGGTCTCAGCCACCCCGGAGGTGGGAACGCGCCTCGCCGACCGCTACCGCCTGCTGGAGTGCATCGAGAAGTCGGACGGGTTCTCCACCTGGCAGGCCACCGACGAGAAGCTGGCCCGGTCGGTCGGGATCCACATCCTGCCGAGCGACGCGGAGCTGACGCCCACGGTCCTCGAGGCTGCCCAGTTGGCCGCGACCGTCGACGACCCCCGGTTCCTCCGGGTGCTCGACGCCGTCCACCGCGAGCCGTACGCCTACGTCGTGCACGAGTGGTTGCCGGACGCGCAGCCGCTCTCGACGGTGCTCGCCCACGGACCGCTGGACCCCGACGTCGCGCAGACCATGATCCGCGACGCCGCCGAGGCGCTGGCCGCCGCGCACGAGGCCGGGCTGGCGCACCTGCGGCTGCAGGCCGACACCGTCCTGGTCCTGCCGTCGGGCCACGTGAAGATCCTCGGCCTCTGCGTCGAGGCTGCCCTGCACTCCACGACCGCCGGCGACCCCGCCCGCTCCGACGCCCGGGGACTGGGCCGCGTGCTCTACGCGGCCCTGACCGCGCGGTGGCCGGAGGGCGAGGCCTTCGGGCTGGCGGCGGCCCCGTTCGAGCACGGCGCGATCTGCACCCCGCGTCAGGTCCGGGCCGGCGTGCCGGACGCGATGGACGCGATCGTCGACCGGCTCCTGAACCCGACCCCCCGCGCCGGCAGCCCGCTGCGCAGCCCGGGGGAACTCAAGGACACGCTGCACCAGCTGCCCCGCCCCCGCCCGCCGAGCGGCGGACCCTCGGCCGACACGACGGGCACGATGTCGGCGGTCGTCACCGGGATCCTGTCCCCGATGCCTACTCCGGACGGGTGGAAACCGTCCGCGGCGACCCGCGGCGCGCAGGTGGCGGTCATCGGGATGCTGGTGATCGGCCTGGTCCTGCTCAGCTGGCAGCTCCTGCGGGCCCTCGCCCCGGAGAGCCTCGGCGGCCAGGCGAACACGCCGGAGGCGGCCGCACCGCTGGTCGCGATCCCGATCGTCGCGGCCCGCGACTTCGACCCGCCGCCCGGGAACGGCTCCGAGAACCCGAAGCAGGCCCGCTACGCCGTCGACGACCGGCCCCGCACCGCCTGGCGCACCGTCGCGTACAACACCCGCGCCTTCGGCGGGCTGAAGCCGGGAGTCGGCCTGGTGCTCGACCTCGGCGACGCGCAGACCGTCCGCCAGGTGAAGCTGCGCCTGCCCGACGAGGGGGCCACGATCGAGGTCCGGGCCGCGGCGCTGACCGCGAACGCCGCCCCGTCCACCCTGTCCGCCTTCCGGGTGGCGGCGAGCACCACGGCGGCCGCCCGCGAGGAGACGATCCGCTTCGCGTCGGCCGTTCGGACCCGGTTCGTCCTGATCTGGATCACCCAGCTCCCGCCCGGTCCCGGCCCGACCTACCGGGGTGGCATCTCCGAGGTCACGGTGAGCGGGTAAGACTGCGGGTAGGTCGGCCGGCGAGTCGCCCGGTCAAGCTGCGCGTGAGGGCCCTCATACGCGGCCCGAGTACGGCTCCGTTCCAGATGTCCCGAGCCCGGAGGTTTCGTTGAGTACCGTTAGCCCGACGTGACACTCCACCATCGGTGCTGACATCGGCAGGGGGCCCCGGGCTCGTGCACAACCTGACCGAGGTCCCTGACCGGCTCCTCCTGGAACGGCATCGCGAGGGCGACCCAGACGCCTTCGGCGAGATCGTCCGCCGGCATCGGGACCGTATGTGGGCTGTCGCACTGCGCACGCTGGGCGACCCCGAGGAGGCGGCCGACGCCGTCCAGGACGCCCTGGTGTCCGCGTACCGCGCGGCCGAGGGCTTCCGCGGGGACTCCGCGATCACCACCTGGCTGCACCGGATCGTGGTCAACGCCTGCCTGGACCGGGCGCGGCGCAAGAACATCCGCAAGACCGTCCCCCTGCCCGACCAGCAGGAGGACGAGGAGAAGGGCGGCCGCGACGTCGCCGTCGCGGAGGACCCGACCGACGGCGCGGACCTCTCGATGGACATCGCCGCCGCCCTCGACACGCTCCCGCCGGACCAACGCGCCGCGCTGGTCCTGGTCGATCTGCAGGGCTACCCCGTCGACGAGGCCGGGAAGATTCTCGGCGTCCCGACCGGCACCGTGAAGAGCCGCTGTGCGCGTGGCCGCGCTCGGCTGGTACCCCTTCTCGCCCATCTGCGCCAGGGCGGTGACCCACCCGGAGGACATTCCCGCCGGGAGGGGAACGAGAACGGCCCCGGCAACGTCGAAGGTGAGGTCAAGAACAAAGTCGTGCCCTTGCACCGGGGCGCGGCGAAAAGTTCGGGGGGACCGCCAGGCCAGTCCGGGCCGGCGGAGGGAGCGGACCGGCGGACATGAATACGCATGAGCACCTGTCGATAGAGACCCTGGCGGATTACGCCGAGGGTCTCCTCGGCGACGCCGAATCCACGGCCGTCGCCGACCACCTCGCGAGCTGTGCCGACTGCACGGCGGAGGCCGATCTCCTGGTCTCGGTGAGCACCATCCTTGCCGCCGACGACCCGGGGCCGATGCCCGAGCAGTACGCGGCCCGGATCGATGCCGCTCTCGCCGATCTGGCTGCCGCGGAGCCCGTGACTCCGAAGCGTGTCGGGACGACTCCACCGGGTAAGGGCGCCGAAGGGGCCGCGGTCATCGATCTCGCCTCCCGCCGTCGCTTCGCCCCCGCGGCCCGGGTCACCTCCGTCGCCGCCAGCCTCGTCCTGCTGATCGGCGGCGTCGCCATCGGCATGCAGGCCCTCGACAACACCGACGCCGGCAACCCGGGCGACGACCTGGGCGCCCTGGACAACCCGAGCGCCGAGCCCACGAACTCGGCCCGCTACCTCGCCTACGCGCTCAGCGCGAAGGAGAAGCCGAAGGGCAAGAACGCCGAGCGCCGCAAGGACGGCTCGGTCGCGGACAAGCGCACCGGCGCGGTCTTCCTCAAGAGCGGCAAGGTCCTCTTCCCCGACGGCGTCGTCGTCGTGCCGAAGAAGGACGGCCAGACCGAGGTCCGCACCTTCGACGTGCAGTCCGGCAAGTCCCGCAAGATCGCGACGTTCCGCGCCGACGACCCCCGTCCCACGGTGACCGCTCCGGCACCGGAGACACCCCAGGCGGCCGAG
The DNA here is from genome assembly GCF_039525035.1 of Sporichthya brevicatena. Classification (NCBI taxonomy): domain Bacteria; kingdom Bacillati; phylum Actinomycetota; class Actinomycetes; order Sporichthyales; family Sporichthyaceae; genus Sporichthya; species Sporichthya brevicatena. The sequence continues at coordinate 46,734 of NZ_BAAAHE010000018.1, read as the reverse complement.
AACACCCCGCAGGCCACGCCCGAGCCGACGCCCCAGGCCCCGGCGGCGAGGCCGTCGAACGGCCCGAACAAGGCCTCGACGATGGCGGCGCAGTCCGCGCAGAGCGACCCGTACGTCACGAACTCGGGCGACACGTACAACCCGGACAACTTCGCCGCGAAGGTGCAGGCACTGCTGCGCAACGCCGGCTACACCGCCGAGGGCGCGCCCGCGGGCTCGGCCTCGAACTCGACCGACCAGGGCCGCGCGGCGTCCAAGGCCGTGCGCTCCGATTCCCAGTCCGACGCGGCGGTCCCCGCCCGGGGTCCGGCGCCGGCCGAGCTCCAGGCCAAGGTCAAGCGGTGCGCCACCCAGCTCAAGCTCGGCGAGGTGCTGGCCGGCGACGCGGGTGTCTGGCGTGGGCAGAACGCGACGGTCATCGTCGCCCGCAACGGCTCCGAGGCCAAGCAGGCCGTCGGGTACGTCGTCTACGGCGAGTGCACGAGCGCCGCACCGGCCACCGCGGCCGACGTCCAGTGGGAGATGCGGGTCGACTTCCCGTCCGCCCAGGCCGAGCCGGCCCCGACCACGTCGGACGGCAACAGCGGGTCGAACCAGTCGCCCTCGAACAGCAACTCCAACACCAACTCCAACACGAACACGGTCACGCCGTCGGTGAAGACCAGCACCGCCCCGTCGGTGAGCACGAGCACGGTGACCCCCGGGGTCACCTCCTCGGTCGGCAACACGCTGACGAACGGCCTGGCGACGTCCACGGAGCCGTGAGCCGGGGGCGGGAATCGCCCGCCCCTAGGATCGGTTGAACGCGGTGGACCCCGAGATCTGGGGTCCACCCGCAAGACACCGATACCGGCGAAAGGCCTGGCGTGACTGACGTGCGGAACGTGATCGTGATCGGCTCCGGGCCGGCCGGCTACACCGCGGCGATCTATGCGGCGCGCGCGGACCTTCAGCCGCTCGTGTTCGAAGGCGCCGTCACGATGGGCGGCGCCCTCATGAACACCACCGAGGTCGAGAACTTCCCCGGCTTCGCGGAGGGTGTGCAGGGCCCCGACCTGATGACGGCCATGCGCGCGCAGGCGCAGCGCTTCGGCGCCGAGCTCGTGCCGGACGACGTCGTGTCGGTCGACCTGACCGGCGAGATCAAGAAGGTCTCGACGGCCACGGGCGAGTTCTCCGCGCGGACGGTGATCATCGCCACCGGCTCCAAGTACAAGGAGCTCGGTCTGGAGAACGAGAAGCGGCTGTCCGGGCACGGCGTCTCGTGGTGCGCCACCTGCGACGGGTTCTTCTTCCGCGACCAGGACATCGCCGTCGTCGGCGGTGGTGACTCGGCGATGGAGGAGGCGACCTTCCTCGCGCGGTTCGCCCGCTCGGTGACGATCATTCACCGCCGCAATGAGCTGCGGGCGTCGAAAATCATGCAGCAGCGCGCGCTCGACAACCCGAAGATCACGTTCCTGCTCGAGCACGAGCCGATCGACATCCTCGGCGAGAGCAAGCTCTCCGGCGTCGTCGTCCGCAACACGCGGACCGGCGAGGAGTCCAAGCTCGAGATCACCGGGCTGTTCGTGGCGATCGGCCACGAGCCCCGCTCGGAGCTCTTCGTGGGCCAGGTCGACCTCGACGCCGAGGGCTACGTGCTCGTCCAGCACCCCACCGCGCGGACCAACCTGCCCGGCGTGTTCGCCTGCGGCGACGTCGTCGACCACATCTACCGCCAGGCGATCACCGCGGCCGGCACCGGCTGTGCCGCCGCGTTGGACGCCGAGCGCTTCCTCGCCGCCCTCGAGGGCAACGCCGGTCAGACCGGCGGCCTCGTGGAGGCCTGACCCCCGTCCGCACCCGGTGAATGCCCGCTGAATGCCCGCTGAGTCACCGCGAACTTCCCGCCAACCCCCGCCGGCCATCCGACCGGCAACCGAACAGGAGAACCCCTGATGGGATCGATCGAAGCCGTCACCGACGACACCTTCGCGACTGACGTGCTCGCGTCCGAGGTACCCGTGCTCGTGGACTTCTGGGCGCCGTGGTGCGGCCCCTGCCGCCAGGTCGCCCCGATCCTCGAGGAGATCGCGGCCGAGAACGCGGGCAAGATCCGCATCGTGAAGCTGAACGTCGACGAGAACCCGAAGACCGCGGCCAAGTACGGCGTCGTCTCGATCCCGACGATGAACGTCTACTCCGGCGGCGAGGTCGTCAAGCAGATCATCGGTGCGCGCCCGAAGCCGATGATCCTCAACGAGCTGGCGGCCTTCGTCTAAGTCGTTCGGCTGAGCCGTACGCGGCCTTCACGTACGTCACAACGCCCCGGGTCGGCGCGCCCGGGGCGTTCGCCTGACCCGAGCCGCCACACTGGCTACGCTCGGACGCTGGTCCTGTTTCTGTCCTGATCTCTGTGCGGCAGCCGCCGCCGACCGTGGTGCGGAGGAGGCGAGCGCCTTGGACAACTCGCGGCGTCACCCCGTGCTCCGGCTCGGAGACACCGGTCCCGCGGTGGCGGAGATCCGGCGCAAGCTCGTGATGCTGGGCCTCCTCCCCGATCCCGGTGAGGCCGTTCTCGACCCGGACGAGGCCGTCTTCGACGCCGCCTGCGACCGGGCGGTCCGGCACTTCCAACAGCAGCGGGGGCTGAACGTGGACGGCCTGGTCGGCCGGGAGACCGCAGAGGCCCTCGAGGAGGCCCGCTACCGGCTCGGGGACCGCGTCCTGTCGCACCAGGTCAGCCGCCTGCTCCGCGGCGACGACGTGGCCGCCCTGCAGCGCCGGCTGCTCGACATGGGCTTCAACTGCGGCCGCGTGGACGGCATCTTCGGCGCCGACACCGCGCAGGCCCTCCGCGAGCTGCAGCGCAGCCTCGGCGTGACGCCGGACGGCACCTGCGGCCCGGAGACCTTCCGCGCGCTGGACCGGCTCGCCCGCACCGTCACCGGCGGCCACCACCAGAACCTGCGGGAGGCCGAGGCGCTGGCCCGCTCCGGACCCCGGCTCGGCGGCAAGGTCATCGTCATCGACCCCGGCCACGGCGGCCTGGACCACGGCAACGTGGCCAACGGCCTCACCGAGGCGAGCATCGTCGAGGACCTCGCCGCCCGCGTCGAGGGCCGCCTCACGGCCACCGGCGTCCAGGCGTACCTGACGCGCGCGATCAGCGCCCGCCACTCGCGGCGGACCAACGTCGACGACGAGTCGCGCGCGATGTTCGCCAACGAGGCCCGCGCGGACCTGTTCATCTCCCTGCACGTCGACTCGCACGCCAGCCCCCTGCCGAACGGTGTCGCCACGTACTACTTCGGCACCGACCGCTGGGGGCAGTCGAGCGCCACGGGTGAGCGGTTCGCCGAGCTCGTCCTGCGCGAGATCGTCGCCCGCACCGACCTGCTGAACTGCGGGACGCACGGCAAGACCTGGGACCTGCTTCGCCGGACCCGGATGCCGGCCGTCCGCCTCGACCTCGGCTACCTGACGAACCCGGGCGACGCTGCGCGCCTCGCCGACCCGTCCTTTCGTGACGTGGTCGCGGAGGCGATTCTCGTGGCCGTCCAGCGGCTCTACCTGCCCCCGGAGGACGACGCTCCGACCGGCGCACTGCGGGTCGACAGCCTGTGGGCGGAGTCCGGCTCCCGCTCCTGATCAGGACGCACGAAACCCTTGTGACACAGGGACACTGACGTGACGTCAGTGACTCATGCCCGCTGTTCTGACCGCAATTCAGACGCGGTTCCGTCGCGATCTGACGGAGCGTCGGAGCGGCACCCCTCGATGCCCTGATGACCCGTCAGACCGGCCGGAACACCGGTTCCGGGGCCATCGACCCGAGCAGCCGCTCGAGGGCGACCTCGACGTCCTCCCGCCAACTCAGGGTGCTCTTGATCTCGAGCCGGAGCCGGGGGTACCGATGGTGCGGCCGGACGGTCTTGAAGCCGACCGCCAGTAGGTAGTCGGCGGGGACCAGACACCCCGGCTTGTCCCACTTCGCGTCGCCGAACGCCTCGATGGCCTTGATGCCCCGGCGGACCAGGTCCTTCGCGACGCCCTGGATCAGCATCCGGCCCAGGCCCTGCCCGGAGAACTCGGGCAACACGTGCGCCGTGGTGAGCAGGACGGCGTCGCCGCTGACCGGGCTGGTCGGGAACGCGACCGAGCGGGGGACGTAGAGCGGCGGGGAGAAGACGGCGTAGCCGGCGGTCACGCCGTCGACCTGGACGAGCTTGCCGCACGAGCCCCACTCGAGCAGGGTCGCGGAGACCCAGGCCTCCTTCTCCAGCGCCGGGTCACCCGCCTTCGCGGCACGGTCGGCCGCAACCGGGTCGAGCTCCCAGTACACGCAGCTCCGGCAGCGGACGGGCAGCTCGTCGAGGTTGTCGAGGGTGATGTTGACCAGACGGCGCGTCATCAACCGCTCACTCTCCGCGAAGCGACCCCAGCATCGTACCCGGAGACATCAGCCCCACAATGCGCTCGAGATCCTCGACCGAGGCGAACTCGACGACGATGCGGCCCTTGTTCTGGCCGAGCTGCACCTTCACGCGGGTGTCCCACCGGTCGCCGAGCGTGGCGGCCAGGTCGTCCAGTGCCGGAGCGGTCCGGCGGCCGGCCCGCACCTTGCGCGTGGGCTTGGGACCGGCGTCGCCGAGCGCGATGAGCTCCTCGACGGTGCGCACCGAGAGGCCCTCGGCGACGATGCGATTGGCGAGGTGCTCCTGGGCCGCGGCGTCGTCCAGCGCCAGCAGCGCCCGGGCGTGCCCGGCGGACAGCACGCCGGCGGCGACGCGGCGCTGCACGGGCGGCGGCAACTTGAGCAGGCGGAGCGTGTTGGAGATCTGCGGCCGGGACCGGCCGATGCGCGCCGCGAGCTCCTCGTGCGTGCACTTGAAGTCCTGGAGCAGCTGGTCGTACGCGGCCGCCTCTTCCAGCGGGTTCAGCGCGGCCCGGTGCAGATTCTCCAGGAGCGCGTCGACGAGCATCTTCTCGTCGTCGGTCTCGCGGACGATCGCGGGAATCGTCTCGAAGCCGGCCGCCTGGGACGCGCGCCAGCGCCGCTCCCCCATGATGAGCTCGTACTTCTCGTCGCCGAGGGGACGGACGACGATGGGCTGGAGCAGGCCCACCTCCTTGAGGGAGTGGATCAGCTCGTTGAGCTGCTCCTCCTCGAAGACGTGCCGCGGCTGCTTCGGGTTCGGCGTGATCGCGTCGAGCGGGATCTCCGCGAAGTAGGCGCCGGCGACCAGGTTGTCCGATTCGCTGTCGTCGATCCACCCGGCCGGCGTGCTCGGGACCCCGGACGACTCGACGGTGGGCTCCGGGTCCGAGGGCTCGTCGGGCACGGTCGCCGCGGGGGACGGTGCGGACGCCGTGACCACGGTGGGAACCGGGGCGGTGGGGGCGTCCGGCTCGGTCTCGGTCGGGCGAGGGGCGGCGGGAGCGCTGGTGGGAATCAGGGCTCCGAGTCCGCGGCCCAGTCCCCGGCGGCGGTCAGTCACGGCGTGCGTCCTTCGGTCGAGCGGTGGGTTTCACGTGAAACACGTGAGCGTGGAGCGGGGTCGGGCGGTCAGATCGCCCCGGCAGCGGCGATCTCGCGGGCGGCTTCCAGGTACGTCAGCGCCCCGGCCGAGCCCGGGTCGTACGTCATCACGGTCTGACCGTAGCTGGGGGCCTCGGAGATCCGGACCGAGCGGGGCACCGCGGTCCGGAGCACGATGTCCCCGAAATGGGACCGCACCTCCTCGGCCACCTGCTGAGCGAGGCGCGTCCGGGAGTCGTACATGGTGAGCAGAATCGTCGACACGTTCAGCTCGGGGTTGAGGTGCGCCTTCACCATGTCCACATTGCGGAGCAGCTGGCCCAAGCCCTCCAGCGCGTAGTACTCGCACTGGATCGGGATCAGCACCTCGCGGCTCGCGACCAGGGCGTTGATGGTCAGGAGGCCGAGCGACGGCGGGCAGTCGATGAGGACGTAGTCGAGGTCCTCGGTGTAGGACTCGATCGCCTTGAGCAGCCGTGACTCCCGGGCCACCAGCGAGACGAGCTCGATCTCCGCGCCGGCGAGATCGATGGTGGCCGGAACGCAGCTGAGCCCCGGCAGCCCCTCGACCTCCTGCACGCACTCCTTGATCCCGGCGCCGTCCACGAGGAGCTCGTAGGTCGACATCACCCCGGAGTGGTGCGGGACCCCGAGCGCGGTGGAGGCGTTGCCCTGGGGGTCGAGGTCGATCACGAGGACCTTGAGCCCGTGCATCGCCAGCGCGGCGGCGAGATTGACGGTCGTCGTGGTCTTCCCGACGCCACCCTTCTGGTTCGCGACGACCATGACCCGTCGCCGGGCCGGCTTCGGCATCCGGGGCAGTGCGCCGCCGCGAATGGCCGCGGCGGTCCGCGCCTCGCTGGCGATCGGCAAATCCTGGTCCAGGGGATCGCGGGCCGCCGGAGCCGGCGACCCGTAGACCGGGTCGTGCGATTGCATACCCGCGTCCTTTCCTGCAGTACTCACGTCTGGGTCCGTTTCACGTGAAACCGCGAACCGTGGAGCTGGGCCGACGGGCCCGACGACATGTTTCACGTGAAACCGTTGCTCGTTGATCTGGCCTTACCTCGTTGCCTGGCGCCGCGTTTCACGTGAAACAACGGCATCGATGACGGTCGTGGGGTCCCCGGCGGGGCCGAGGCTGCGCACCTGGGGGTCGACCACCCCGAGCGCGGTGAGTCGGGGAAGAGCGGCGGCGAGCTCGTCCGCGGCGGACGAACCCTTCAACACCAGCAGCCGGCCGCCGGACCGCAGCAGCGGGACGGTCCAGTCGGCGAGCTTCTCCAGGGGAGCCACCGCGCGCGCGGTGACGACGTCGAACGTGCCGAACAGATTCCGGGCGGACTCGGCGCGGTCCCGGCGCACGGTGACGTTCTCCAGCCCGAGCTCCGCCACCGCTTCCACCAGAAAGGTGGTCCGCCGCTCCATGGGCTCGATCAGGGTGACAGGCACGTCCGGCCGCAGCAGGGCGACGACGAGCCCGGGCAGGCCGGCTCCGGAGCCGACGTCGGCGAGCTTCTCCCCCGCCCGCAGCTCCGGACCGATCCGGCCGCAGTTGAGCAGGTGGCGCTCCCACAGACGGGGCACCTCCCGCGGGCCGATCAGCCCCCGCTCCACACCGGCCGTCGCCAGCAGGTGCGTGTAGGCCTCGGCCACGGCCAACCGCTCGCCGAAGAGCTCGCGCGCCGCCTCGGAGGGCGACGGCGCGAGCTGGGCGACCGGCGGCCCGGCGCTCACGCGGGATGAACCACCACGCGCCGGTTGGGCTCCTCGCCCTCCGACTCGCTGCGCAGCCCCGCCTCGGCGATCGCGTCGTGCACGATCTTCCGCTCGAACGGGGTCATCGGGGCCAGCTTCACCGACTTGCCGCTGGCCTTGACCTCCTCGGCCGACGTGCGGCCGAGGGCAGTGAGCTCCTCACGCCGGGCGGCGCGGTAGCCCCCGATGTCGAGCATCAGCCGGCTGCGCTCCCCGGTGGCCCGCAGGACCGCGAGGCGGGTGAGTTCCTGGAGCGCCTCCAGCACCTGGCCGTCCTTGCCCACCAGCTGCTTGAGATCGGCGCCGACGATCGAGACCGCCGCGCGGTCCCCCTCGACGTCCATGTCGATGTCACCGTCGAGGTCGGCGATGTCGAGCAGACCCTCGAGGTAGTCCGCCGCGATCTCGCCCTCCTGCTCGAGCTCGGCGAGGCGGGCCTTCGACGGCTTCCGGGGACTCCGACGCTTCGCGCCCTCGCCCTCGCCGTTCTCGGTGGCAGCGTCGTTCGGGCCGTCGGTGCTCTCGACGTCGTCGCGGTCGAGGTCGTCGACGGCGGGCTCTGCGGACTGACTCACCGCGTGGATCTCCTTCGTGGTCGGCGGGCAACCGATCCGCACGCCAGGCGCGGTCCGATCGACCTGGTGGTGCTAACGCTTCTTGGAACCGGCGCGCTTGCTCTTGGGCTGGCGCTGCGGTTGCTGCCGGACGCCCGGCGTCCCGTTGGCGGCCGCCTTCTTGGCCGGCTGCGGGCCGCGCGCCCGCACCGGCGCGGACGGGCCCGAGGGCTTCGATGACGGATCGTCAGAATCGTCGGACGCGCTGGTCACCGCCTCGTCCGGCCGCTTCTTGCCCTTCTTCTCCTGCCGCTTGAGCATGGCGTCGTGCGCCTTGCTGCCGACGGCGGGCATGCGCCGGATGACGTACATCTGCTGGCCCATCGACCAGAAGTTCGAGACCAGCCAGTAGAGCAGGACGCCGACGGGGAAGTTGATCCCGAACACCGCGAACATGATCGGGAACAGGTACATCATGACCTTCTGCTGACGCATGAAGGGCGAAGCTTCCATCGCGCTGGCCGGCATGTTCTTCGTCATCAGCTGGCGCTGCGTGTAGAACTGCGACCCGCTCATCGCGAGGATCATGATGACCGTGACGATCTGCACGGTCAGGGAGTCGGCACCGACGAACTTGTCGTCGAGCCCCGCTCCGAGGAAGACCGCGTCCCGCGCGCTGCGGACGTCCTCGAGGTCGAGAACGCCGATGGCCTGTTCCTTCGAGACGCTGTTCAGCACGCGGTAGAGCGCGAAGAAGATCGGCGCCTGCGCCAGGATCGGGAAGCAGCTGGCCAGCGGGTTGGTGTTGTGCTCCTTGTAGAGCTTCATCAGCTCCTGGGAGGTCCGCTCGCGGTCACCCTTGTACCGCTGCTGGATCTTCTTGATCTCCGGCTGCAGCTGCTGCATGGCGCGCATCGACTTGATCTGCTTCACGAACAGCGGGATCAGCAGGATGCGGATGACGACGACCAGGCACACGATCGCCAGGCACCACGACCAGCTCGGGCTCAGGCCGAGGCTGTCGAACCCGGTGTGGAACGTCAGGATGATCCACGAAACGGCGTCGTACAGCGGTTCGAAGATCTTCACCGGGTGACTCCCTGGACTGACTGTGAACTGCGAAATCTACGCGAACGCCGTTCCGGGACGAAGTCCAGGCCACCGGCGTTCCAGGGGTTGCACCGGACGACGCGACGGGCGGTCAACCAGCCGCCACGCAACGTGCCGTGCACCCGGAAGGCCTCGTACCCGTAGTGCGAGCACGAGGGGTAGAACCGGCAGACCGGCCCGAGCCAGGCGCTGACCGTCCACTGGTAGAGCCGGATCAGGCCCATGAACAGGTACTTCATCGCCGGACCAGCCGGGCGAGACCCGCGTCGACGTCGGCGGCCAGATCGGCCGAGCTCGCGGCCGCGGCCGGTGGCAGCGCGCGGAGCACCAGGATCGACCCCGGGGGGAGCGCACTCAGGCGCGGTCGCATGACCTCGCGCAGTCGCCGCTTGACGCGGTTGCGCGTGACGGCCGGACCCACAGCCTTGCCCACGACCAGCCCGACGCGGGGCGGGAGCGACGCCGGCTCCGCCGGCGCGCGCAGATGCAGCACGAGCGCAGGTCGACCGGCGCGACGGCCACCACGAACGGCGGCAGCGAAGTCCGGGGCGCGGCGCAGCCGGTTCCCGGCGGGGAGCATGGTCCGCGATCAGGCGGAAAGGCGCGCGCGGCCCTTGGCTCGGCGCGCGGTCAGGATCGCCCGGCCGGCGCGGGTCCGCATGCGCAGCCGGAAACCGTGCGTCTTGGCGCGACGGCGGTTGTTCGGCTGGAAGGTGCGCTTGCTCACGGGGACTCTCCTGCTGGGTCTGGGGTCGCGACGGGCATCGGCGGGCGCACGGAATCACACGCCACCGCAGCGCGACCTGGACACGGTACGCACCCCCCTCGCGGACGGTCAAACCGGCGGGTACGCACACTCGTCCCCAGGGTGTGGATCGGTCTGTGGACGAGGGTCGGCAGACCTTGCGCGAACCGACATAATCCACCAGATCCCCCCACAACCGGGGATCAATTTTTCGAACCGCTGAGGGGCGCCGACGTGACGGACCACGATCCGAACCTGACCCAGCTCTGGAACCGCGCCCTGCTCGACCCGACCCTCGCCGACCTGCCGCAGAACCACCGGGCCTTCCTGCGTCTGACCAGGCCGATCGCGCTGGTGGAGGGCACCGCGGTGCTCGCCGCGCCGACCGAGTTCGCCCGGGACATCATCGAGACCCGCATGCGCGAGCAGCTCACCGCGGCCCTCGCCCGCGAGTCCGGTCAGGACGTCCGCATCGCGGTGACCGTCGACGAGGGCGCGAACTCCGACGCCGCCCCCGGCGCCACCGACGACGAGGACTGGGACGACGGCGGGGAGGGCGACCGCGTCGCCGGCGGTGACCTCAGCGACCCCCCGGCCGTCCGGCTGTCCGAGATCAACACCGACACCGATGCGCGGCTGAATCCCAAGTACGTCTTCGAACGGTTCGTCACCGGTTCGAGCAACCGGTTCGCGCACGCCGCGGCGGTCGCCGCGGCCGAGGCGCCGGCGAAGGCCTACAACCCGCTGTTCATCTACGGCGACTCCGGCCTGGGGAAGACCCACCTGCTCCACGCCGTCGGGCACTACACCTCGGGGCTGTTCCGCGGACTGAGGGTCCGTTATGTCAGCTCGGAGGAGTTCACGAACGACTTCATCAACGCGATTCGTGACGGTCGGGCAGAAAGCTTCCGGGCCCGCTACCGCAACGTCGACGTCCTGCTCATCGACGACATCCAGTTCCTGGAGAACAAGGAGCAGACGCAGGAGGAGTTCTTCCACACGTTCAACACGCTCCACAACTCCTCGAAGCAGATCGTCATCACCTCCGACCGGCCGCCGAAGCAGCTGGTCACGCTGGAGGATCGCCTCCGCAACCGGTTCGAGTGGGGCCTGATCACCGACGTCCAGCCGCCCGAGCTCGAGACCCGCATCGCGATTCTGCGGAAGAAGGCCGCTCAGGAGGGCCTGGACGCTCCCCCGGAGGTCCTGGAGTACATCGCCGGCAAGGTCTCGGCGAACATCCGCGAGCTCGAGGGCGCGCTGATCCGCGTCACCGCGTTCGCGAGCCTGAACAAGCAGGTCGTCGACCTCTCGCTCGCCGAGATCGTCCTCAAGGATCTGATTCCCGATCACACGGGCCCGGAGATCTCGCTCGCGACGATCATGGCGCAGACCGCGCAGTACTTCGGGATCTCGATCGACGACCTCTGTGGACAGTCCCGCTCACGCGTGCTCGTGACGGCGCGCCAGATCGCGATGTACCTGTGCCGCGAGCTCACCGAGATGTCGCTGCCGAAGATCGGTCAGGCCTTCGGCGGCCGCGACCACACCACGGTCATGCACGCCGAACGCAAGATCCGCCAGCTCATGGCCGAGCGCCGTTCGGTCTACAGCCAGGTCACCGAGCTGACGAACCGGATCAAGCAGCAGACCCGCAACGCCTGAGCGCGGTCCGGCGCCGGCCGGCTGTCCGGCACCTGAGTGACGCCTTTGTCACCAACCCACAGGTGTGTACAACCCTGTGGATGCTGAAAAATCTCTAAGAGAATGATCGTTCGGCGTTTGTCGACCGCGCGGATGTGGATGGCCGGTGAACGATCCGGGGACGAGGCTGTGCATCGGACGTGGGGACGAATCGCACGAATCCGGCCCGAGCGCCCGAACGTGTCGTTCGTGCACGGCCGCCCCACCGGATGCCCACAGGGCCCGTGGACGCCGACCCGTCGCTGACCTGGGCAGACGCGGCTGTCCACACAATCCACCGCTCCTAAGAAGAACGACTACTTCTCGATCTCCGGAGAATGGACACAACAAGCCTGGAACCGGGAGCATCTGGGGAGATCCTCGCCTGTCAGACTTGCGCGCTATGACGTACCGGCGGACCGTCCGGTTCCAGCCTCGGGTCGGAAAGTCCGCGAGGTCTGCCAACGGGGTTGTACTTCCCGGGTTCGCCCGGACTAGTGGAGGCGATGACCGGTGAAATTCCGGGTCGAGCGTGACGTTCTGGCCGAAGCGGTCGCGTGGACAGCCCGGAGTCTTCCGGTCCGTCCGCCGGTGGCGGTGCTGGCGGGCCTGATGTTGTCGGCGGACGAGAACGGGCTGGCGCTGTCCGGCTTCGACTACGAGGTGTCCGCGCGGGCGGAAGTCTCGGCCGACATCGCGGCGGAGGGCCGGGCGCTCGTGTCCGGCCGCCTGCTGGCCGACATCTGCAAGAGCCTGCCCAACAAGCCGGTCGACATCACCGTCGACGGCACGAAGGTCAACCTCGTCTGCGGGAGCGCGCGGTTCAGCCTGCTGACGCTCCCGGTCGAGGACTACCCGACGCTGCCGGACATGCCGACCCGCTCCGGCACGGTGCCGGCCGACGTGTTCGCCCACGCGGTCGCCCAGGTCGCGGTCGCGGCCGGCCGGGACGACACGTTGCCGATCCTCACCGGCATCCGGATCGAGATCGAGGGCGAGACGGTGACCCTCGCGGCCACCGACCGCTACCGCCTGGCGATCCGCGAGTTCACGTGGAAGCCGGAGCAGCCCGGCACGTCCGTGCAGGCACTGGTCCCGGCCAAGACGCTGGCCGACACGGCCAAGTCGATGAACGGCGAGGTCGAACTCGCGCTCTCGTCCGGGACCACCGGCGAGGGTCTGGTCGGCCTGGCCAGCAGCGGTCGCCGCACCACGTCGCGCCTGCTCGAGGGTGATTTCCCCAAGTACCGCTCGCTCCTGCCGTCGGAGTCGCTGTCGTACGCGACCGTCGCGACCGCCCCGTTCCTCGAGGCCGTCCGCCGCGTGTCGCTGGTCGCCGAGCGGAACACCCCGGTCCGGTTGTCGTTCGCGGCCGGTGAGCTGGTCCTCGAGGCGGGCTCCGGCGACGAGGCGTCGGCGTCCGAGGCGCTCGAGGCACACCTGGACGGTCCGGACATCGCGATCGCGTTCAACCCGACCTACCTGCTCGACGGTCTGGGTGCGCTCGACACCTCGCACGCCCGGCTCGCGTTCACCACGCCGACCAAGCCGGCGGTCATCACCGGCTCGACCGGCGACGGCGCGGCGGAGAACAGCGAGTACCGTCACCTGCTCATGCCGGTCCGTCTCTCCGGGTAACACCCGGGCGGGGCCGGTGGGCCCTTCGGGTGCGGCGCGTACGGACGAACGACAGGAAACACACACATGCAGATCGGGATGGTCGGGCTCGGCCGCATGGGCGGCAACATGTCCGAGCGGCTCCGCGCCGCCGGGCACGAGGTCGTGGGATTCGACAACGACCCCGCCAAGTCGGACGTCGCGGACCTGAAGGCGCTGGTCGACGCGCTGGCTGCGCCCCGCGCGGTGTGGGTGATGGTTCCGCACGGCAGCCCGACCACCGCCACCGTCCACGCGCTGGCCGAGCTGCTCTCCCCCGGTGACGTCGTCATCGACGGCGGCAACTCCCGCTGGACCGACGACCTCGAGCACGCGAACCACCTCGGCGACCGCGGCATCGGGTTCGTCGACGTCGGTGTCTCCGGTGGTGTCTGGGGCCGGACCAACGGCTATGCCCTGATGGTCGGCGGCGCCGACCCGGACGTCGAGCGGCTGATGCCGATCTTCACCGCGCTCAAGCCCGAGGGCGAGTTCGGATTCGTGCACGCCGGCGGCGTCGGCGCCGGCCACTTCACCAAGATGGTCCACAACGGCATCGAGTACGGCCTGATGCAGGCCTACGCCGAGGGTTACGAGCTGCTCGCGGCGTCCGACGTGGTCACCGACGTCCCCGCCGTCATCAAGTCCTGGCGCAAGGGCACGGTCATCCAGTCCTGGCTGCTCGACCTGCTCGACCGGGCGCTCGAGGCGGACGACGACCTGTCCGAGCTGCGCGGTTACGCGCAGGACTCGGGCGAGGGCCGCTGGACGGTGGAGGCCGCGATCAACCACGCGGTACCGCTGCCCGTGATCACCGCCGCCCTGTTCGCGCGCTTCGGGTCGCGGCAGGACGACTCCCCGGCGATGAAGGTGATCGCGGCGTTGCGCAACCAGTTCGGCGGCCACGCGGTCACCTCGGCCGCCGGTTCGGTCGAGAAGGGCGCGGACGCGCCCGGCGCGGACGTCACCCCGCCGGTCGGCTGAGGCGGATTGCAACTCCGGGCGCCGGAATCGGTCGCCCGACACTCCGCACCGGTCTCGCTCGGCCGGGCGCCGGGACGGAGAATGAGGGTGTGTACCTCGATTCGCTGGCGCTGACGGACTTCCGGTCCTACGCCGCCGCGGAGATCGAGCTGGTGCCCGGGGCCTGCGCGTTCATCGGGTTCAACGGCCAGGGCAAGACAAATCTGGTCGAGGCGATCGGCTACATCGCGACCCTCGGCAGTCACCGCGCGGCCGGGGACGCTCCGCTCGTGCGCCTCGGCGCCGAGCGCGCCACCGTGCGGGCGGGGATCGTCCGGGACGACCGCCGCGCGCTGGTCGAACTGGAGATCCGGCCGGGCCGGACCAACCGGGCGCGGATCAACCGCGCGGACGTGCCGCGCCCGCGCGAGGTGCTCGGCCTGCTGCGGACCGTGTTGTTCGCGCCCGAGGACCTGGCGATCGTCAAGGGCGACCCGTCCGAGCGCCGGCGCTTCCTCGACGAGCTGCTCACCGTGCAGTCCCCACGGATGGCGGGCGTCCGGGCGGACTACGACCGCGTCCTCAAGCAGCGGAACGCGCTGCTCAAGACGGCCGGCGCCACGGTGCGCTCCGGCAAGGGCGACCTGCGGACGCTCGAGGTGTGGGACTCGCACCTCGCGACCGCCGGCGCGGACCTGCTCGCGGCGCGGTTGCGCCTGGTCGCGGCGCTCGAGCCCCTGGTGGCGAAGGCCTACGACGAGGTCTCCTCGGGCGGCGGGCCCGCGACCATGAGTTACAAGAGTTCCCTCGGACCGGAGGTCGAGCTCGGGGCCGACCGGGACCTGCTCTCCGCCCAGCTCCTCGAGGCCATCTCGGCCGCACGTTCGCAGGAGCTCGACCGGGGGATCTCGCTGGTCGGCCCGCACCGCGACGACCTCGTGCTCCACCTCGGCCCGCTGCCGGCGCGCGGCTACGCCAGTCACGGGGAGTCCTGGTCGTACGCGCTCGCCTTACGGCTCGCGTCCTACGAACTGCTCCGCGAGACCGGCGCGTCCGGCATGGACCCGGTCCTGATCCTCGACGACGTGTTCGCCGAGCTCGACGCCCAGCGCCGTGCCCGCCTGGCCGAACTCGTCGGCCGCGCGGAGCAGGTGCTGATCACCGCGGCGGTGCCCGGCGACGTCCCCGAGGAGCTCAGCGGCGCCCGGTACGACGTGATGGCCGGCGAGGTCCGCCGTGTCTGCTGACCCGCCGGTCTCCCCGGACGCCGGCGACTCCCCCTCCGGCCCGCCCGCGGACGCCGTCGCCGGGCTGTCGGGGATCGACCTGGCGCGAGCCGCGCTCGCGGAGGCGCGGGCCGCGGCGCGGGAACGGGCGCGCACCCCCGGTCCGCGCAGCGCACCCCGCCGGACCGAGCGCCGCTCGGGTGGGTCGCGCGATCCCCAGCTGATCTCCGACGCGCTAGCCGGCCTGATCGCGGAGCGCGGCTGGGAGGTCCCGGCCGCGATGGGCAACGCGATGGACCGCTGGGCCGAGATCGTGGGCTCCGACATCGCGGCGCACGCCGAACCGGTCTCCTACGAGGAGTCGGTGCTGACCGTCCGGGCGTCGTCCACAGCCTGGGCGACCCAGCTGCGCCTGCTCGCCCCCGAGATCGTGCGCCGGCTGAACACCGAACTCGGGCACGGTTCCGTGCTGCGGATCGACGTCAAGGGCCCCACCGGTCCCAGCTGGCGCAAGGGCCGGTTGCGGGTGCAGGACGGGCGCGGACCGCGCGACACCTACGGGTGAGCCGAACCGGTGACCCCCAGGTTTTTCCACACCTGGGGACAACTCCCTGGGTATAGACCGTACGTTTTCGCGCCGCCCGTCCTGACGGTTCGACCCGGGCCCGTGTGGGGGGACACGTAAACGGGGGTTCGACGCGCCTGTGACGCGTCCAGAGGCCGTGGCGGCGCGGGTGTGTCCCCTTCGACCGCTAGACTGGAGCGGAACACGCGCGGTGTCGGCCTTCCGGGCCGGACCGGGCTCGACGGAGGGAACGGCGGCTTTCGTGGTCGACAGCAACAGTACGGCGACCGGCACCATCGCAGATCCGAACTCCGACCCGGCCCCCGCGGAAGCGTCCACGGTTCAGCCGAACAACAACGGCGAACTGCGCTCGTACGACGCCAGCGCCATCCAGGTCCTCGAGGGCCTGGAGGCGGTCCGCAAGCGCCCCGGCATGTACATCGGCTCCACCGGCGAGCGCGGCCTCCACCACCTGGTGTACGAGGTTGTGGACAACTCTGTGGACGAGGCTCTGGCCGGGTTCTGCGACCAGGTCGACGTCACGATCCTGGCCGACGGCGGCGTCCGCGTCGTCGACAACGGCCGCGGCATCCCGGTCGACGAGCACCCGGTCGAGAAGAAGCCGGCCGTCGAGGTCGTCCTCACCGTCCTGCACGCCGGCGGCAAGTTCGGCGGCGGCGGCTACGCGGTCTCCGGTGGTCTGCACGGCGTCGGTGTCTCCGTGGTGAACGCGCTGTCGACCCGGGTCGAGGTCGAGATCCACCGCGACGGCTACGTCTGGCGCCAGGCCTACCGCCGTGGTGTCCCCGAGGCTCCCCTCGCGAAGGGGGAGACGACGGACCGCACCGGGACGGCGGTCACCTTCTGGGCCGACCCGGAGATCTTCGAGACCACGAACTACACGTTCGAGACGCTGCGCCGTCGGTTCGAGGAGATGGCCTTCCTCAACAAGGGCCTGACGATCTCCCTCACCGACGAGCGTGCGGTGGAGGTCGAGGACGAGACCATCGAGCAGACCGAGCCCGCCCACGCGCGATCGGTCCGCTACATGTACCCCGGCGGCATCGTCGACTACGTCCGCCACCTGAACGAGGCCAAGGGCGAGCACCACAAGACGATCCTGTCGTTCGAGGCCGAGGACACCGAGCGCCACATGGCGCTCGAGATCGCGATGCAGTGGAACACCACGTTCAACGAGTCGGTGTTCACCTTCGCGAACACGATCAACACCCACGAGGGCGGCACGCACGAGGAAGGCTTCCGCTCCTCGCTCACGTCGCTGGTCAACAAGTTCGGCCGCGAGTGGAAGATCCTCAAGGACAAGGACCCGAACCTCACCGGTGAGGACATCCGCGAGGGCCTGACGGCGATCGTGTCGATCAAGCTGTCGGAGCCTCAGTTCGAGGGTCAGACGAAGACCAAGCTCGGCAACACCGAGGCGCGCACCTTCGTGCAGACGGTGCTGAACGACCGGCTCGGTCAGTGGTTCGAGCAGAACCCCGAAGAGGGCAAGATCATCGCCCGCAAGGCGATCGACGCCGCGACCGCGCGCATGGCGGCGCGCAAGGCGCGCGACCTCGCCCGCGGCCGCAAGGGTCTGCTCACCGGTGGCGGCATGCCGGGCAAGCTGAGGGACTGTCAGTCACGCGAGCCGGAGAAGTGCGAGCTCTACATCGTCGAGGGTGACTCGGCCGGTGGCTCCGCGGTCGGTGGCCGCGACCCCATGACGCAGGCGATCCTGCCGATCCGCGGCAAGATCCTGAACGTCGAGAAGGCGCGCATCGACCGCGTCCTCCAGAACACCGAGGTCCAGGCGATCATCACGGCGCTGGGCACCGGTATTCACGACGAGTTCGACATCAACAAGCTCCGGTACCACAAGATCATCCTGATGGCCGACGCCGACGTCGACGGCCAGCACATCCGGACGCTGCTGCTGACGCTGCTCTTCCGCTTCATGAAGCCGCTCGTCGAGGCCGGCCACGTGTACCTGGCGCAGCCGCCGCTCTACAAGATCAAGTGGCCCGGCGGGAAGTCGAACGTCGAGTACGCCTACTCCGACCGCGAGCGCGACGCGCTGCTGCGCGTCGGCGCCGAGGCCGGAAAGAAGATCCCGAAGGAAGACGGCATCCAGCGCTTCAAGGGTCTCGGCGAGATGCCGGCGCAGGAGCTGTGGGACACCACGATGGACCCGGCCACCCGGATCCTGCTCCAGGTCACCCTCGACGAGGCCGCCCTGGCCGACGAGTTGTTCTCGATCCTGATGGGCGAGGACGTCGAGTCCCGCCGCAGCTTCATTCAGCGCAACGCGAAGGACGTGCGATTCCTTGACATCTGACACTTCGTCAGCCCCGCCGCCCCCGCCGCCGGGCGACCGCATCGAGCCGGTCGCGCTCGAGGTGGAGATGCAGCGCTCCTACCTCGACTACGCGATGAGCGTGATCGTGGGGCGCGCACTTCCGGACGTCCGTGACGGCCTCAAGCCGGTGCACCGCCGCGTGCTCTACGCGATGTACGACGGTGGGTACCGGCCGGACCGGGGTTACAACAAGTGCGCCCGCGTCGTCGGCGACGTCATGGGCAACTACCACCCGCACGGTGACTCCGCGATCTACGACGCCCTCGTGCGTCTGGCGCAGCCGTGGTCGATGCGGATGCCGCTGGTCGACGGCAACGGCAACTTCGGTTCGCCGGGCAACGACCCCGCCGCCGCGATGCGGTACACCGAGTGCCGCCTCGCGCCGCTCGCGATGGAGATGCTCCGGGACATCGACGAGGAGACCGTCGACTTCTCGGACAACTACGACGGGCGCCAGCAGGAGCCCGACGTCCTGCCGGCCCGGTTCCCGAACCTGCTCGTCAACGGCAGCGCCGGCATCGCCGTCGGCATGGCGACGAACATCCCGCCGCACAACCTCCGCGAGGTCGCGGCCGGCGTGCAGTGGTACCTCGAGAACTTCGAGGCCTCGAAGGAAGAGCTCCTCGAGGCGCTGCTCGAGCGCGTCAAGGGCCCGGACTTCCCGACGGGTGCTCAGATCATCGGGCTGCGCGGGATCCAGGATGCGTACCGGACGGGTCGTGGCTCGGTCACGATGCGCGCCGTCGTCGAGGTCGAGGAGAACGCCAAGGGGCGGACCCAGCTCGTCGTCACCGCGCTGCCGTACCAGGTCAACCCGGACAACCTGGCGACGAAGATCGCCGAGCTCGTCAACGACGGCAAGCTGCAGGGCATCGCCGAGCTGAACGACGAGACCTCGGCCCGTACTGGCCAGCGCCTCGTCATCGTCCTCAAGCGCGACGCCGTCGCGCAGGTCGTGCTGAACAACCTCTACAAGCACACCCAGCTGCAGGACACCTTCGGCTGCAACATGCTCGCGCTCGTCGACGGTGTGCCCCGCACGCTCAGTCTCGACGCGTTCGTGCGCCACTGGGTCGCTCACCAGATCGAGGTCATCGTCCGGCGGACGCAGTACCGCCTGCGCAAGGCCGAGGAGCGCGCCCACATCCTGCGCGCGCTGCTCAAGGCGCTCGACGCCCTCGACGAGGTCATCGCGCTCATCCGGCGCAGCCCCACGGTCGAGGAGGCGCGTTCGGGCCTCATGGCGCTGCTCGAGATCGACGAGCTGCAGGCGACCGCGATCCTCGACATGCAGCTGCGCCGCCTCGCGGCCCTCGAGCGCCAGAAGATCATCGACGAGTACGACGAGCTGATGGCCCGTATCGCGGAGTACAACGCGATCCTCGCCTCGCCGGAGAAGCAGCGTCAGATCATCTCCGAGGAGCTCGCGGCCACCGTCGAGAAGTACGGCGACGAGCGCCGCACCGAGATCCTGCCCTGGGAGGGCGAGGTCTCGATGGAGGACCTCATCGCCGAGGAGGACGTGGTCGTCACGATCACGCGCGGTGGCTACGCCAAGCGGACCTCCACGGCGCTCTACCGCGAGCAGAAGCGCGGCGGGAAGGGCGTCCGCGGAGCCTCGCTCCGCCAGGACGACATCGTCGAGCACTTCTTCGTGACGACGACTCACCACTGGATCCTGTTCTTCACGAACAAGGGCCGGGTGTACCGGACAAAGGCGTACCAACTGCCCGATGCCGGGCGGGACGCCAAGGGCATGCACGTCGCGAACCTGCTCGCGTTCCAGCCGGACGAGACCATCGCGCAGGTCGTCTACCTGCGTGACTACTCGGTCGCGCCGTACCTGGTGCTGGCCACGCGCAGCGGTCAGGTGAAGAAGACGGCGCTCGCCGAGTACGACTCCCCGCGCCAGGGCGGCGTCATCGCCATCAACCTGCGTGAGGACGACGAGGTCATCGGCGCGGTCCTGGTCTCCCCCACGGACGACCTGCTGCTCGTCAGCCGGCAGGCGATGTCGATCCGCTTCACGGCGGACGACAGCGCGCTCCGTCCGATGGGCCGCGCGACCGGCGGTGTGCGCGGCATGGCGCTGCGGGAGGGCGACAGCCTGCTCTCGATGGCGCTGGTCCGCCCGGACTCCGACCTCGTGGTGGCTACTGCGAACGGGTTCATCAAGCGGACCGCTTGCGACGAGTACCGGATCCAGGGTCGCGGCGGCTTCGGCACCTTGGCCGCGAAGACAACGGACGAGCGTGGCGAACTCGTCGGTGCCGAGGTCGTGACCGAAGGCGAGCAGCTTTTTGCCATCACTTCGAACGGCGGAGTCATCCGAACGGTTATTACAAGTACTGATCCTCGGCGTACAGGTCGTGCCACCATGGGCGTACGGCTGATCAATGTGGCCGACGGTGACAGTGTCGTCGCGATCGCGCGCAACGCGGAGACCTCGGACGAGGACTCCGAAACCGGGACGGAAGAAGATTCCGATTCGGTGTCGGTGCCCACGGCGGACGACAGTGGCGGGGATGATCATGGCGGCTCCGGGGGAGGCGCCGACGATCGGGAGGACTGAGCCATGAGCTCGAAGGAAGGCCGCGGGGGGCTGTCCCGCTTCGGCATCGGACGGGGTGGGTCCGACGCCGACAAGAAGGGCGGGGACGACGGCGCTTCCGAGTCCAGGTCCGAGTCCAGGTCCGAGGCCAAGGCAGCGAAGCGTGAGGCCAAGGCCGCCACGGCGACCGCCGACAAGCGCAAGACCGAGCCCGAGATCGTGGCCGCTCCGGCGGTCAGCGACGGCGAGGTCCTGACGCCGGCGGAGCCGGTCAGCGTCCCGGCCTCGGCGAACGGCAGCGCGAGCGCCCCGGTCAACGCCTCGGCGTCGGCCAACGGCGGCTCGTCCGGTTCGTCCGCTCCGGCGAAGGCCGCGTCCGCCGTGGTGGACGCGCCGCCGGCGAAGCCGGTCAAGAAGGTCCCGCTCGCCCCCTCCCGTGCCGGCTCGGCGCGGGAGAAGGCGGAGCCGCTGAAGTCCGACGCCCCGATCCCCCGCTCGCGGCTCGGCCGGACCAAGAGCAGCGACGCCCTCCGCGCCCCGCGCGTGCGTCGCGCTCGCCTCAAGATCGCCAACATCGACCCCTGGTCGGTGATGAAGGTCTCGTTCCTGTTCTCGGTCGCGCTCGGCGTGATCCTGCTCGTGGCGGTGGCGCTGCTCTGGCTGCTGCTGGACTTCATGGGCTTCTTCTCGACCGTCGCCAGCACCGTCGACGACATCAGCGGCGAGGAGGGCTCGTCCGGCTTCGACGTCGTCGCGTTCTTCTCCCTGCCTCGCGTCCTGGGCATGGCGACGATCGTGGCGCTGGTCGACATCGTGATGATCACGGCGCTCACCACGCTGTGCGCGTACCTGTACAACATCTCCACCGACCTGGTCGGCGGCGTCGAGGTCACCCTCGCCGAAGAGGAGTAACCGAACCTGTATCGAAGGCCTCACCCGATCCGATTGGGTGAGGCCTTCGACGTTGGGGTATCTTTCTCCGGTCCCCGGGCCTATAGCTCAGCTTGGTTAGAGCGCTTCCCTGATAAGGAAGAGGTCGGTGGTTCAAGTCCACCTAGGCCCACCCACTGCTTCACCCGCAGGACCACGCGCCGCTCAGCGGCGCGGCTGCACGTCGAGCACGTTCTCAGGGTTCGGCCGCTCGCCCTGGGAGTAGTCGCCGAAGGGCGCGTCCCGCCGGGCCACGGCCGCCGACGCGCCCTCCTGCTCCGCGAGGCGGATGAACTCGAGCGCGTCCGGGGTGTTCCGGAGCATCCCGTCGAGCATCGTCCCGAGCAGCTGGGTGCTCCCCAGGCCCATGTTCATGTAGGCCTGGTTGACGACCGTCTTCATCGCGGTGAGTTGGGACTGGGGGATCGTGACCAGCCGGTCGGCGAGGGCGAAGACCGTCTCCTCCAGGCGCTCGAACGGGACGGCGTCGTTGACCAGGCCGAGGGCCTTGGCCTCGACGCCGGACAGCGCCCGGCCGGTGAGCGCCAGCTCCTTTGCGTGGGCCAGCCCGAGCCGATAGATCCACATGCCGGCGAGGTGGCAGCCCCACATCCGGGAGTACGGGGTCCCGATCCGGGCGTCCTCGCTCATGACGACGATGTCGGCGCACAGGGCGAGCTCGCTCCCGCCGCCCACGCACCAGCCGTGGACGGCCGCGATCACCGGCTTGGGGCTGTGCCACAGGCTCATGAACTTCGGGACGAACCCGAGCGTCGGGGAGCTGTTGGTGACGAGCTCCTTGCCGGGGTCCCACTTGCCGTCGGTGTAGAGCACCTCGTCCCACTGGTGGAACCCGTCGCCGAAGTCGAAACCGGCGCAGAACGCGCGGCCGGCGCCCCGCAGGACGATCACCTTCACCGCGCGGTCCCGGGCGGCCAGGTTCACCGCCGCCTCGATCTCGTCGGGCATCGGCGGGACGATCGTGTTGAGCTCGTCAGGACGGTTCAGGGTGATCGTGGCGACGGGGCCGTCGGTCGCATAAACGATCGTTTCGAACTGGTCTGCCATCTTTCGCTCCGGGACTCGCGGGACGTCGAGACCCCGACGTTACGGGGTTCCTGACGCACGTCCGCGCTGCACGAGGCAGGATGGAGCTAACAGACCTACCGTTCGGTAACACAGGGGAAGCCCGCCATGACCTCGGTCCGAGTCCACACCCGCATCGCCGCTCCGGCGGATGTCGTCTGGAAGGTCGTCAGCGACGCCGCCGCCGTCGCGTCCTGGGTACCCGCGATCGCGCGCTCGTCGGCCAGCGGCTCGACCCGGCAGTACGAGATCCACAACGGCCCGGTGATCACCGAGGAGATTGTCACCAACGACCAGGTGCTCCGTCGGTTCCAGCACTCCATCCGCTCGGGCCTGCCGATCGAGGCGCACCTGGCCACCATCGACGTCCTCGAGGACCGCGACGGCGCCCTGGTCGTCTACGGCGCGGACGTGGAGCCCCAGGCCGCCGCCTCGATGATGGCCGGGCTGATGTCGGACGCCCTCGACGGTCTCCGGCGCTTCGTGGAAGCCGGCGCCTGACTCGGCGTGGTGCAGGTCACGCCCGCTGTCGGGCCGTGCGTTAGCCTGGCGCCCTCTCCATCGATCGAAGGCGAGGGAACGACGTGAAGAAGCTCGTGCTGGCCGCGCTCGCCGCGGCCGGGGGTGCGCTGGCGTTCAAGAAGCTGAAGGCCGGCAAGGCAGAGCAGGACCTGTGGGCCGAGGCCACCGACCCGGTGCGCTGACGTTCCACCGACGCTGACGCCCTCGCCCGGTCCGGGCGGGGGCGTTCGCATCTTCTGCGGGTGTCTTCTGCGGGTGTCTGCGCCCATCCTCCGGCCCGGATGGCCGCGACGCGCCGCAGAGGTTGAGGCGCTAGCCTGGACCCCGCATCTCGGGGACGTAGCTCAACTGGCAGAGCACTGCCTTTGCAAGGCAGGGGTTAGGGGTTCAAGTCCCCTCGTCTCCACCACTCACGTCGTTCGCTCGTCACCCCCAGCCGCGGGTGGGTGAACGGGGCGGGACCGGGGAAGGGGCCCGGCGGAGCCGCGCGGGGCCGCTAGGGTCGCGGGGCGAGGACGGGAGGAACGCGGTGTCCGCACGACTGTCCAGTGGCCATCCCCCGGTTGGACCAGGTGCTCGGAGGCGGGATCTGGGACGACGCGCTGACGATGATCACCGGCGACCCGGGGACGGGGAAGACGCTCCTCGCCCAGCAGATCGTGTTCGCGAACGCGACGCCGGAACGGCCCTCGCTCTACGTCTCCACGGTCTCCGAGCCGATGGAGAAGATCCTCCGTTACGGCCGGAGCCTGTCGTTCTTCGACGAGGACGCCGTCGGGAAGTACGCCTTCTACGAGGACCTCGGCGGGGTCCTCGACGAGCGGGGGCTGCCGGCGTTCGTCGAACGCCTCGAGGCGGTCATCGCCGAGCACCGGCCCGGGCTCATCGTCATCGACAGCTTCAAGGCGTTGCACGCCTTCGCGCAGGAGCCCAGCGACTTCCGCTGGTTCCTCCACGACATCGCGGCCCGGCTGTCCGCCACCGGCGCCGCCGCGCTGTGGGTCGGCGAGTACAACGCGGACGAGATCAGCCGCGAGCCCGAGTTCGCCGTCGCGGACGCCATCATCTCGCTGAGCTCCGAGATGAGCTCCGAGCGGCAGATGCGGATGCTCCAGGTCCTCAAGCTGCGCGGCAGCGACTTCATGTCCGGCCAGCACGGGTACCGCCTCTCCGCGGACGGACTCCACGTCTTCCCCCGCCTCGCCGACCCCCCGGACCAGCACAGCTATCCGTTCAGCGAGCAGCGCCTCACCTCCGGGATCTCGGTGCTCGACTCGATGACGGGGGGCTACTGGCCCGGGTCGTCGACGCTCGCGGCCGGCCCGTCCGGGGTCGGGAAGACCGTCCTCGGGATGAGCTTCATCGTCGCTGGCGCCGAAACCGGCGAGCGAGGGCTGATCGCCACGCTCCAGGAGAACCCGACGCAGCTCGCTCGGGCGGCCGCCGGCTTCGGTTGGGATCTGTCGCACCCTCAGATCGATCTGCTCTACCGATCGTCCGTCGACCTCTACGTCGACGAGTGGGTGCACACCGTTCTCGAACGGGCCGAGCGGACGGGCGCCAGCCGGCTGATGGTCGACAGCCTCGGCGACCTCGCGCACGCCTCCCCCGATCCCATCCGCTTCCGCGAGTACGTCTACTCCTTCGTGCAGCGGTGCGCGACCCGCGGCGTCAGCGTGTTCCTGACGATGGAGGTGCCGGACCTGTTCCACCTCAACCGGCTCTCCGAGCTCGGCGTCTCGAACATGAGCGACAACGTGATCCTGCTGCAGTACGTGCGGTCGGACTCACGGATCAAACGCGCCGTCACCGTGCTGAAGACCCGGGCCAGCGCGCACGAGCCCGAGGTGCGCCGGTACCGGATCACCGATCGCGGTATCGAGGTCGGCGACCCGCTCGAGGCCTACGAGACCTGACGGAACGTCAGGCGGGTGGGGGAGGCGGGACGCGCAGCACCAGGATCGCAATGTCGTCCCGTGCGCTGGTGCCGGCGAACCGCAGCACCTCGTCCAGCAGGATGCCGGCCGTCTCGGTCGCCGACAGTCCGGCGGACGCCGCGAGGAGCTTCTCGGTCCGCTGGTCGCCGAACTGCTCGTCGCCGTCGCGGGCCTCGGTGACCCCGTCGGTGAACGCCACGATCATGTCGCCGCGCCGCAGTTGCACGGTCTCCTCGAGCAGGCGGATGTCGGGGAACAACCCGAGCAACGACCCCGGCAGTCCGACGCGCTCGACGCGGCCGTCGGCGCGGACCACGACCGGCTGCAGATGGCCGGCCGTGCAGACCGAGAGCCGGACTCCGTCGACGATGCGGGGACGCGCGCGAGCACCACCGTGCAGAAGCGCTCGTCGATGTCGTGCCCGAGCATCGTGTCGTTCAGCCGGCGCAGGATGTGGGCGGGGGACCGCAGATCCGGCGCGACCGCGCGGATCGTGTGCCGGGCGATGGCCGTGATCGCCGCCGCCTCGGCGCCCTTGCCGCACACGTCGCCGAGCGCGAGCATCAGGTCGCTGCGCCCCGCCGGGAAGACGTCGTAGAAGTCGCCGCTGACGTCCTGGCCCTCCCGCGATGGGTGGAAGACCCCGCACAGGTCCAGCCCCTCGGGCGCCGGCAGCACCGGTGGCAGCAGGCTCCGCTGCAGCGTCCGCGCGATCTGCGCGAAGCGGGCGTTGCTCGCCGTCAGTTCCGCGAGGAGCTCGGCGGTCTCGAGTGCTGACAGGTGCTCGGACCCGCTCACGGTTCCGGCACCACCGCGTCGCGGGTCACTTCCGCCCAGACGACCTTGCCTCCGTCGGGCAGCGGCTCCATGCCCCACGCCGAGGTCAGCGCGTTGACCAGGTAGAGCCCGCGGCCGCCCTCCCGGGTGGAACTCGCGTGCCGGGGCTCAGGCGCGCCCGTGCCGGCGTCGGTGACGGCGACGCGCAGGACGTCGGGCAGCAGCGACAGGCGGAGCTCGCCCGGGGACGGGGCGTGCGTGATCGCGTTGGTGACGAGTTCGCTGACCACGATCACCGAGTCACCGTAGAGCTCGGTGACCTCCCAGTCGCTCAGGGTCCGGAACAGGAACCGGCGCGCGGCCGCGACGCACCGCAGCTGCGGCTCGAGCGTGAATTGGGCCTGCCGGCGTGACTCCTGGCGACCGACGGACTCGAGCAGCTTGATCAGGTACTCGAGGTCGGTGTGCTTGAGGACGAACCCGGCGGCGTGCTCGACGAGCCAGGCGCGGTCGACGTTCTCGAGGCCCGAGAAGATGACGACCTTGGTCTCCGGCACCGAGGCGCGGATCTGGATCAGCACCTCCTGTCCGGCGATGTCCGGCAGACCGAGGTCGAGCACGACGACGTCGGGTCGGAGTGCACGCGCGAGCGCCACCGCTTCGGCGCCGTTGCCCGCCTCCCCCACGACTTCGAAGCCACCGTACGTGCGGAGGGAGATCCGCAGCAGCCGACGAATGTCCGGGGCGTCGTCGACCAGAACGACCCGGATGGGTGACGGGGCCTCAGGCAACGTCACGGTCGACCCGGGGGAGTGCGAGGACGAAGGCTCCGGACGGCTGGTCCGCGGTCGGAGGCTCGTACCGCGCCTCGCCCCCGTGCGCCCGGGCCAGCTCGCGGACTATGAACAGCCCGAGACCGGTGCCGGTCCGGCGCTGGCCGGTGGCGAACCGTTGGAACAGTTGCGACCGCTGTTCGGCCGGGACGCCGGCCCCCGCGTCGCTCACGCAGATCTCGACGCCGTCCGCGGTGCCCACGGCCGTCACCTGCACCGGCGGCGTCCCGTGCCGGACCGCGTTGTCGATCAGGTTGTCCACCGCCTGCGCGATCCGGTCGGTGTCGACGTCGACGACGAGGTCCGGCGGAACCGACATGGTGATGCGCGCTCCCGGGTTCGAGCCCTGCGCGCGGGAGACGGCGGCGGCGAGCAGGGGCGCGAGCTCGCTGCTGCTGACCCGGAACTCGACCGTCCCCGACTGCAACCGGGACGCGGTGAGCAGGTCGTCGAGCAGACGGCGCAACCGCAGCGCGCTGCTGCCCATGGACTCGAACAGCTCGGCGCGATCGGTCTCGGTGAGTTCGTCGAAGTGCTCGGACAACAACTTCGCCGACCCGCTCAGCACACTGACCGGCGTGCGGAGTTCGTGAGCCGTGACGGCGAGGAAGTCGGCCTGCTGGTCGGCGGCGTTCTTGAGCTTCCGGTTCATGGCCGCGAGGTGGTTGAGCATCTCCTGACGCTCCGTCATGTCTCGCGTCACCTTGGTGAAGCCGATGTGCCGACCGTCCGCGTCGTGCACCGCGGTGATCACGACGTTCGCCCAGAACCGGGAGCCGTCCTTGCGCAGGCGCCAGCCCTCTTCCTCGTAGCGCCCGTCGCGGATTGCCCATTCGAGCTCGCGTTCGGGGTGCTGTGACTCCTGCTGCTCCGGCGGGTAGAACGCCCGGAAGTGCCGGCCGACGATCTCCTCGGCCGCCCAGCCCTTGATCCGCTGCGCCCCGACGTTCCAGCTCGCGATGATGCCGTCAGTGGTGAGCATGAAAATCGCGTAGTCCTGCACGGCGTCGACGAGGAGTCGGAAGCGTTCCTCGCTCCGGCGCAGTTCCTCCTCGGCCCCGCGCTGCGCCGTGACGTCCTGCATCTGGAGGAACACGTACAGCGGGCGGTTCCGGGAGTCGCGCACGCTGACGAATGTGGCGACCACACTGCGCTCGCCGCCGACCAGGTCGTGCTCGACGCGGACGACGTCCTCGCCGTCGAGGATCCGGCGCAGGGGTTCCGCGACGAGGTCCGCACCGGCGAGGGTGTCGTACCGCAGCCCGACGAGGTCCTTCACCGAGCGGCCGACCAGGTCGGCGAGCGTCCGGTTCACCCGCACGAGATGCCCGCAGAGCGTCATCGTCGCCATCCCGATCGCAGCGTCCTCGAAGACCTCGCGGAACCGCTCGAGATGTTCGGCGAGCACGGCGGCGTCGAGCCGGTCGGTCTGCGCCGCCAGGGTGGGGGAGACAGGCACCGGACCGGTGGACACTGCATCGAGCAAGGTCTCCACCAAGTCGGTCAGGGACGCGGACTTCTCGAGGAAACCGACCGCGCCGAGGGACCGGGCGCGATCCGCCAGACCCTGTTCGGCAAACCCCGTGAACATGACCACGCGACTGGTCGGGCAAACCTCCCGGATCCTGGGAAGGGCCTGAAGGCCGTCCATGCGGGGCATCGAGACGTCGAGCAGCACCAGATCCGGTTGCAGGTCGGCCACGACGTCGACCGCGGCCGCGCCGTCCGCCGCCTCGCCGACCACGGTCAGCTGGTCGGACACCTCGAGCACGGTCCGCACGAGAGCGCGTACCTCGGGTGCGTCGTCGACCACGACGACGCTCGGCAGGACCATGCCGCGGAACGTACCCGGGTCGTGGGGTCTTCTATCCCGGAACGGCCGGGTGTTCAGCTCCCGGTCAGGCGCTCCACGAGGGGAAGCAGGGCAGCCGGGTCGGCGACGTGGGCGCTGTGCCCCAGACCGGGCAGGATGACCGGCTCCGCCACCAACTCCGCCAGGTGCTCGCGCGGCGACATGGGGTCACCTTCGCCCGCGGCCAGCGTGACCGGGACGCCGCGCTCGGCGGTCGTCGCCAGCCACCCCGTCATGTCGGGGGCGCCCACGGTCAGCACGCGCAGGTCGAACCCGAGCCGCCACGCGTCGCGGACCGGGTGCACCAGGGAGTCGACCTCCGGCGCGTCGAGGGGGAACAACCCCGCGACACCCGCGGCCTTCACCGCACGCTCGGCCGCCTCCTCCCGCGTCGCGCACACCTGCGCCCCACGGGCGGCGAGCGCCTGGACGCCGGCAAGTTCCTGCTCGGTCCAGCGCACCTTGATGCCGACGCCGACGACCCCGCTGACGGTGACGCCGTAGTCGCCCGCCGCCAGGGCGAGTCCGATCGCCCCGCCGAGCGAGTGGCCGAGGACGGCCACGCGGCTGCCGGGGGAGAGGACGCCCGCCGCGGCGGCCGCGAGCGAGTCGTAGGTGTACTCGCCCTCGGGGTCCGGGCCCGAGCGGCCGTGGCCGGGGAGGTCGGGGGCGACCCACGACCCGGGCCAGACCTTCGCGAGGTGCTCGGCCAGCGGGTTCCACAGGGCGCCGGACCCTCCCATGCCGTGCAGGAGCAGGAGGGTGGGGGCACCGGACCCACCGCGGTCGACGTGGAGTGCGGAAGGCGTCGTCACGGATTCGATCCTGCCAAAGCGGACGCCTCCGCAGGGCACTGTGAGGTCGGCCGCGCCGCACCAACCTTTCTTGACTGTTTCAAGAAAAGGGACAAGACTCGGGGGCGTGGCGACGATCTTGGATTTCCCCCAGATGCTGCGCGAGGCCACGCTCCGCGTCACCCGCCCGCGGGTGGCCGTGCTGCGCGCGGTGTACGCCCACCCGCACGCCGACACCGATTCGATCATCCGCGCGGTCCGGGTCGAGCTCCCCGAGGTCTCGCACCAGGCCGTGTACGACTCGCTCCACACGCTGACCGACGCCGGTCTCGTCCGGCGGATCCAACCGGCCGGCTCCGTGGCCCGCTACGAGTCGCGGGTGGGGGACAACCACCACCATGTCGTCTGCCGCTCCTGCGGCACCGTCGCCGACGTCGACTGCGCGGTGGGGGAGACTCCCTGCCTCACCGCGTCGGACGACCTCGGCTTCGTCCTCGACGAGGCCGAGGTCATCTACTGGGGCCTGTGCCCCTCGTGCGCACCCGACGCACGCCGGAGTTACTCCGGCACCACGACGTGAGCTCGAAACACGACCGCTCAAATCGCCCGGAAACACATAGGAAGAAGGACCCTCGTGTCTGAGTCGGAAAACCCGAAGTTGGCCTCACCGACCCCGAAGACGGCCAGGCCCCGCACCAACAAGGACTGGTGGCCCGACCAGATCGACCTGTCGGTGCTGCACACGAACTCGCCGGCGTCCAACCCGCTGGGTGAGGACTTCGACTACGCCAAGGCGGTCGAGAGCCTCGACTACGAGGCGGTCAAGCGCGACGTCATCGCCGTGATGCACGACTCGAAGGACTGGTGGCCCGCGGACTACGGCCACTACGGCCCGCTGTTCATCCGCATGACGTGGCACGCCGCGGGGACGTACCGCATCGAGGACGGCCGCGGTGGCGCCGGTGGCGGTCAGCAGCGCTTCGCGCCGCTCAACTCCTGGCCGGACAACGGCAACCTGGACAAGGCCCGCCGTCTGCTCTGGCCGGTGAAGCAGAAGTACGGCAACGCGCTCTCCTGGGCCGACCTGCTGGTGCTCGCCGGCAACGTCGCCATGGAGGACATGGGCTTTAAGACCTTCGGCTTCGCGTTCGGTCGTCCGGACGTGTACGAGCCCGAGGAGGTCAACTGGGGCCCGGAGGACACCTGGCTCGGCGACGAGCGCTACAGCGGCGACGGCCCGCTCGACATGCCGGAGGACCCGTTCGGCAACGTCTCCATGGGTCTGATCTACGTCAACCCGGAGGGCCCGGCCGGCAAGCCCGACCCGCTCGCCTCGGCGCACGACATCCGCCTCACCTTCAGCCGCATGGCGATGAACAGCGAGGAGACCGTCGCTCTCGTCGCCGGTGGCCACACCTTCGGCAAGGCGCACGGCAACGGCGACCCGAACCTCGTCGGCCCGGAGCCTGAGGGCTGCCCGATCCACAGCATGGGCCTCGGCTGGAAGAACGCGAACGGCACCGGCAAGGGCCGTGACACCGTCACCTCCGGCATCGAGGGCGCGTGGACGCCGACGCCGACCCAGTGGGACAACAGCTTCTTCGAGACGCTCTACGGCTACGAGTGGGAGCTGACGAAGAGCCCCGCGGGTGCGTGGCAGTGGAAGCCGGTCGGCAACACCGGCGACGGGACCGTGCCGGACGCGCACGACCCGAACATCAAGCACGCGCCGATGATGACCACGGCCGACATGGCGCTCCGGATGGACCCGGAGTTCGACGCGATCTCCCGCCGGTTCAAGGACAACCCGGACGAGTTCGCCGACGCCTTCGCGCGCGCCTGGTACAAGCTGCTCCACCGTGACATGGGTCCGGTCTCGCGCCTGAAGGGCCCGTGGGTCCCGCCGGCGCAGATCTGGCAGGACCCGGTCCCGGCGCAGGAGGGTGCCCTCATCGGCGACGCGGAGATCGCGGCGCTGAAGGAGAAGGTCCTCGGCTCCGGCCTGTCGGTCTCGCAGCTGGTCTCGACGGCGTGGGCCGCGGCGTCCAGCTTCCGTCGTACGGACAAGCGCGGTGGCGCCAACGGCGGTCGCATCCGCCTCGAGCCGCAGCGCAACTGGGAGGTCAACGACCCGAGCGAGCTGGCCAAGGTTCTCGCTCGCCTCGAGGAGATCCAGGCCGAGTTCAACGCGACCAGCAACGCCAAGGTCTCGTTCGCGGACCTGGTCGTCCTCGCCGGCACCGCCGCGGTGGAGAAGGCGGCCAAGGACGGCGGCGTGGAGATCACCGTGCCGTTCACCCCGGGCCGCACCGACGCCACCCAGGACATGACCGACGTCGAGTCCTTCTCGGTGCTCGAGCCGAAGGCGGACGGGTTCCGGAACTACCAGCGCGCGGGCGACAAGGTCGGCGCCGAGACCCGTCTGCTCGACAAGGCGTTCATGCTGAGCCTGTCCGCCCCGGAGATGAGCGTGCTCGTCGGCGGTCTGCGGGTGCTCGGTGCGAACTACCGCGGCTCGAAGCTCGGCGTGCTCACCGATCGCGTCGGTGTCCTGAGCAACGACTTCTTCGTCAACCTGCTCGACCCGGACACCGAGTGGTCGACCGGCACGGCCGAGGGCGTCTACCAGGGCAAGAACTACCAGACCGGCGAGGTCAAGTGGGAGGCCACCGCGGCCGACCTGGTCTTCGGTGGCAACTCGATCCTGCGCGCCACCGCCGAGGTCTACGGCCAGAACGACGCGAAGGAGAAGTTCGTCAAGGACTTCGCCGCCGCGTGGAGCAAGGTCATGGACCTCGACCGGTACGACGTGCACAGCTGATCTGCTGAAGCAGCATCAGAACTGACCTAGCTTCAGACGAAGGGCCCCTGGGTGTCACCCAGGGGCCCTTCGCATGTGCGGACCTCAGCCGCGGCCGGCCTGAGCGTCGCCGGTGACGGTGACGCCGGCCGCGAAGGCCGCCATCTGCTCGTCGGTGAACTCCTGAGTGTCCGGCCACTGCACGACGAGGTTGTTCCCCTTCGCGTCGGTCCAGTGCAGCTGGCCGTAGCCGTCGCCCATGCGGCTCAGGACACCGGTGCGGTCGCCGACCGCGACCTCGGTGCCCTCCCAGGGGCCGGTCGCGTCCTGGGACTCGAGCATCACGGCGATCTTCCCCTCGAACACGTCGAGCGAGGGATCGGCGCCGGACGGTGGGACGACCAGCAGCACGTACTCGTTGACGCCCTGCACCTTCCAGCCCTCCGGGACGGTCCGGACCGTGAAGCCCTCCGGTTGCCGGCCGGAGTACGCCACGAACTGGATCGCGGACGCGGTGGAGGTACCGAGGTCCACCGCCGGCGCCGCGACGGCGGGCGGGGCGGGGGTCGAGGACCCGTCGAGCGCGCCGGTGCTCGCGAGGACCAGGCCGCCGACCACCGCGAGCGCAAGGGTGCCGTTGGTGACGAGCGTCAGGCGCCGGCGGCGCAGGGCCGAGCGACCGCGGGTGAGGTCACCGGTGACGTCGAGGTCGTGCGCCGGTCGCGGGGCGCCGGCGACGGAGTCGAGCATCGAACGAAGGTCGGAGTGGGACTGGTTCATCGGGGTCCTCCGGCAGGGAGAAAGTGGGGTTCGAGAAGTTCGCGGAGCTTGGCGACCCCCCGGGACGCCTGGCTCTTGACGGTGCCGGCGCGACAGCCCAGAGCGGCAGCCGCGGTCTCGGCGTCGAGGTCCATCCAATGCACGAGGACCACGGCGGCCCGCATGCGCGGGGGCAGGGCGGCGAGCGCGTCCCGGATCCGCGAGTCGGCGAGCTCGGGGCCGGCGGGGGCGGGGTGCTCGGGGAGCGCGTCGGTCAGGCTCTCCGGGCGGCGCTTGCGGCGCCGGCTCTCGTCGATCACCGCGTGCACGAGCGTGCGGTGCAGGTACGCGTCGCGGGTCATGGGCCGCACGCGCGGCCAGGCGACGTAGAGCTTGGTGAGCGCGATCTGGACGAGGTCCTCCGCCAGGTGGCCGTCCCCCGCGGCCAGCAGGGTGGCGGTCCGGACCAGGGCGGGGCGACGGTCCTGCACGTACGCCCGGAACTCGTCGTCGCGCCGATCAACTTTCATTCCGTGGGGCCTTCCGGTCGGCGGGTCGTGCCCTGACTACGCCGGGGACGGCCGATTTGGTTGCATCCCGATCCACATTCCGATCGACCTCACGTTCATGGTGGCCCGCCCGAACGGCCGCGGCTGGCTAATGTGCAGATGTGGAGGAGAACAACGCGCGCCGGATCGTGGACCAGCTTCGGGAGCGCGGCATCAACGCGCAGATGCACATCAGCTCCACCGGGCGGTACGGCTACGGCATCCGGATCAACCTGCCCGACGGCCGTGAGGCGAACTGGGACACCGACGGCACCGCCGGCCTCGAGGCCCAGGTGATGCGCAACGGGATGTTGGTCGGATTCGTCCCGAAGATCGAGGGTTCCGAGGACTACACCGACGAGCAGGTCATCGACGCGATCGCCCGCACTGACTACGACAAGCCGATCGCGACCCAGCGCAAGACCGCCCCGCCACCCGCGCCGCCGCTGCGGCGCGAGGGCGGCGTGTTCCGCCGGTTCCTCGGCGGCTTCCGCGAGCACTGACCCGTCCCCGGCGCCGACGGGGGTAGCGTCCGGACATGACCAGTCCCTACAACGCCCCCAGCGGCTCCACCGCCCGTGGGCCCGAGTCGTGGTTCCGCGGCGACGTCTTCGTCGACTCGCTCGTGACCGGTGACAACACCCCCGGCTCGATCGCGATGCTCAAGGTCCGCTTCGCTCCCGGCGCGCGCACGCACTGGCACAGCCACCCGGCCGGCCAGGCACTGCACGTGGTCGACGGCGTCGGCCGGACGCAGGACCGCGGCGGCCCGGTACGGGAGATCCGCAACGGTGACTCCGTCGACGTCCGACCCGGCATGTGGCACTGGCACGGCGCCGGCCCGGACACCTTCATGACCCACATCGCCGTCCAGATCGGCGATCACGACGGGGTCTACACGGTCTGGGGCGACCCGGTCACCGACGAGGAGTACCTGGGGCGGTAGCCCTAGCGCCGCCACCACCAGTCGTCGTCCCCGCCGTCCCCGCCGTTCCAGTCGCCGCCCCCGCCGTCCCCCGGCCCGGGCTCGGGGTCGGGCAGAGCGACGATCCGACGGATCGTCACGTCGACCGCACCGCTGTTGTTCTTCGGCGTGCTGTCGGTGAGCGAGTACCGGATCGCGTCGGTGCCGCGCGGTGACAGGGTCGCGGAGTAGGTGTGGTTGACGGTGTTGCAGCCGTTCAGCGACGGCACCGTCGGCGTCAGGTTCCGGACGCCGGAGAGTTGCAGACCCTCCTTGCGCACCCACTGGCCGCTCTTGGTCTTCTGACAGACCGCGTCGGCCACCTGGAAGTCCTTCTTGCCGTAGCGCCAGGTCCCGGACGCGGTCACCGTGTACAGCAGACCGTTGCCGAGCAGCTTTCCGCCGTACTTCTGGCCCTGGTTCGCCTTCACCTTGAACTTCCACGGCTTGGTCAGGCTGTCGTAGAGCGGCAGCGGCGGACCCATCTCCGTCGCGACGTTGCCGGTCCAGAACGAGGTCTTCTTGTACGCGCCGGCCCAGCCGAACGAGAAGTGGACGTGGTCCTGGTGGCAGGACGTCTTCCCGGAGCAGGAGTAGGGGCCCCACTCGCCGGTGTAGGAACGCCACATCTTCTTGTCCCAGATGATGTACATGATCCCGAGGCGCCGGGCGTTCGCGAACTCGTTGCCGAACTGGTCGGGCTTGAGCAGCCAGTTGAGCAGGCTCTCCGCCTTCTTGCGCTCCTTCTTGTTCCACACGCGCACGCCCCAGTCCCAGGCGCGACCGTCGGCGTGCTCGCTGGTGTGGCTCGACGAGCACGACCGGACCTCACTGGCCGAACGCGTGCCCTTGTAGTTCTTGAGCACCATCGAGCGGAACGCCTTCACGCCGGGCTGCATGTTCTTCTTGCACAGGAACTGCGCCTGGTAGCTCGCGGGCGCCTCGATCGCGGGACTGGTGAGCCGGCTCTTCGGCATCGCGGCGTCGGCGGTCGGGGTCGACAGTCCGACGGCGGCGGAGAGGGCGACGGCCAGGGCGGAGAAGCGGAGTGCGGTCGTACGGGAGCGCATGCGGGAACATCCCTCCTGGCCGCGCGGGATTCACCGGGCGCGGACAGCGAAAAGAGAAGGTGGCCGGACGTCAGACGGCGCGGGACCAGGTACGTCCGCTCATCGGGGGCCTCCGAACTGCTGGCGGGTGAGGACTCGCAGCAGATGTCGTCGCGACGCGCCGTGAACTTGAGAAAATGACGGCCCATCAGCAGAACGGCCGACGGGCAAAGGGGATGCCGGGGGCGCTAGTCGGGCAACCGGCCGGCGATTCGCGCTCAGTCGAAGTCGAGATCGAGCGCGCCTTCGTCCTCCCGAATGCGCAGAGTGCGCCGTTCGCGCAGTCCGCGCACGGCGACGTGGTGCTGAATCGGCGTCACGGCGAGCACGGCGTCGACCATGCGCGCGAGGAACTGCGGAGCGGCGACGTCCTCGGGCACGGCTTCGTGCACGATGCGGACGCAGCTGTCCGCGGCGTCCCAGTCGACGAGGACCAGGCCGGTCGCGGTGTAGCCGTTGCCCGCGCCGGCCCCGACGGGCAGGTCGCGCAGTTTGCGCATCATGTCCACCGTGCGCTCGAAGGCCTCGGGCTCGGTCCGCAGCACGGTGGCGCGTTGGACGAAGAAGAATCCGACGGCGGCGAGCGGGTAACGGGCGCGGAGGTTGCCGGCGTCGCCGTACGCCTCCTCGAACCGGTTCGGCAGGTTCTTGCCGAAACCGGAGACCTGGCTCTTCGTGCTGATCAGCAGTTCGGGCCCGCGGTCCCACCGCGAGATGAGGACGTCGACCTGCTTCTCGTAGGCCCGCCCGAGCACCCGCGCCGAGGTGGGTGCGATCGAGGGCATCTTGAGGATGCGCTCGCGGAGTTCGTCGGCGAGCTTCACCGGTAGCCGGTTCAGCAGCTCGGCGACCTCGCGGGGCAGGATGCGGGGCTGACCGGCCCGCGGCCACACCTCGTCCGGGCTGAAGCCGGCCCGCCGCAGTTCGTGGGCCAGCCAGGCGTCCACGGCGAGGGCGAAACGCCCGGTCGACGGCGCGGAACCTTCGCGGACCGGGACCGAGAGCAGCTGCTCGAGCAGCTCGAAGTCCGGCGCGTAGACCGGTGGCTTGTCGCGGTCGTGCTGCCAGGGGTCGCTGTGCCGCCGCGCGGCGAGCAGCGGCTCGAGCGCGCTGAGCCCGTCCTTCACGACGAGGCTCCGCGGCTCCGGGCGGCGCGCCGGTCGGCCAGGGCCTGACGTGCCGTCACCAGCGCGGCCAGATCAGCCGGCGGAATGCCGGCGGCGTCGCCGAGCAACGCCGCGTCGACGAGGTGCGTCGCTTCCGGACGCCGACCGCTCGCCAGCAGCCGATCGACGGTCGGGCGCATCGCTCGCAGGGCCGGAGCCGCCGCCGCGACGAGAGCCGCGGACGGCACCGGCAGCGCGTCCGCCTCGCGCGGCTCGAGCTTCAGGACGCCACCGCCGTACGCCCGGCCCACCGTCTCGGCGCCGATCAGCGTGAGCGTGTTCAGCGCGGCCAGTGGCAACAGCTCGGCGCCCAGGCGCCGCACACCGGGCCGCAGATACACGCCGTGGACGCTGTTGAGGTGGTGCACCCGCGCCCGGTTGCCGGTCAGCTGCGGGTGGTCGGCATTCATGTAGGTCAGGAGCAGATCGGCCGGCGGAACCAGCGGCACCCGCCACCACGGCTGCCGCACCCGGCACTTGTACGCGGTCGGGACGCCCTCCTGCTCGCCCGCGGCGATGTAGGCCGCGGCGGCCGGTGAGGGCTCGCCGGCCGGCCGGAACAGCCAGGTCCGGGCCCCGGCCGAACCGAGTGCGCGCCAGGCGGCCGTGGTGAAGGCCGGGCCCCGCAGGTGGCGACTGCCGGGCGGGGAGATCGGCACGAGGTCGGTCTCGGTCAACCCGAGGTCCTCGACCTGACGCGGAGTCAGGGCGAACCAGCGGTTGTTGCCGGTCACGGCGCCGAGCGTCGTCTCGCCCCAGCCGTGCAGGGTGTCGAAGGCGGATCCGGCGGTCAGGTCGGCGTACAGGTCCCGGGCCCGGCCGGGCAGCAGGGCCGCCGTCCACTTCGCCGACGACGCGGGCGGGGCCCACGTGGTCTCGGCGCCCGCGGCGGCGGCGAGCTCGTCGAGGCCGTGCACCTGCAGCAGCTCGCAGTGCGAGGCCGGTCCTTCGCCCTCGGCGAGGAGCAGGACGACCTCCGCCATCACGCCGGGGAAGACCCGCTCGGTGAAGAGCACCAGCCGCACCCGGCCGAAGCGGCGCATCAGGAAGCTGCGGACCTCGGCGGCGTAGTTGACGCTGAGCAGCTCGGCCGGCAGCACCAGACCGAGGCGGCCGCCGGGGCGGAGGAACTCGGCGGCGTGGACGGTGAACGCCGCCCAGGAGGAGGCCAGCCGCGTCAGCGACACCCCGGCGCTGAGGGCGGCGCGCCGTCCCGTCGCCCGGGCCGGCCCGGCGAAGGCCTGATAGCGGACGTACGGCGGATTGCCGACGACGGCGTCGAACTGCGGTGCGGCGGGGGTGTCGAGGAAGTCGCCCACGGTGATGGCGGCCCGGTGCCCGGCGTCGGCCAGGACGGCCTCGGCCGCCCGGGCGCTGCCCTCGTGGAGTTCGTGCCCGGACAGGTCCGGCGCGGTCGCGCCGAGCCCCTCCAGGCGCCGGGCGGCGGCGAGCAGGAACGCCGCCTCGCCGCAGCTGGGCTCGAGCACGCGGTCGGCTCCGGACCGGATCGCCCACGCCACGACGTAGTCGCACAGCGCCGCCGGGGTGAAGAACGCACCCCGGGCCTTCCGGTGCGCGGCGGAGTCGGCTCCGGCGAGGGGG
Source organism: Sporichthya brevicatena (assembly GCF_039525035.1). Lineage (NCBI taxonomy): Bacteria > Bacillati > Actinomycetota > Actinomycetes > Sporichthyales > Sporichthyaceae > Sporichthya > Sporichthya brevicatena. The sequence goes on along the minus strand of NZ_BAAAHE010000018.1, from coordinate 8,361 downwards.
CCGTCCGGCACGCCGGCGGGCACGGTCAGGGTCACGCTCGCGACGGTAACGGCCGCCACCGACGACGTCGGCTCCGCCCCGCCGGACGTTGGTCCGGTCGCGCCCCGCCCTTGGGCCCGGGGTGACGGGACCTACGTCCCGACTTGTCCTTTTCGCGGAACCAAATCCGACCCTTCCGACTCCAACACGTACTGCCGGACGGGACATACCCGTCGCACGTCGAGAAAGCCGAGAAAGAGCCGATGAAGCACACCCACCGCACCCGTTCCCAGATTGCTCGCGCCACCGCCGGTGCCGGCGTGGCGGCGGGTCTCGTGGTGCTGTCCCTGACCTCCGCCGGCGCTGCGGTCGCCGCGTCGAAGTCCTCGGGCACGATCAAGATCCACGGGGTGGGCACGGCGGACACCGACAACAGCAACGAGCCGAAGGTCTGCGCCTTCACCATCGTCGGCGACGGCTTCGACGCGGACGAGAGCGTGACGTACTCGATCGTCTCGGGCCCGCCGTGGAACAGCGGCGCCCCCGTGGTCCACACCGGCACCTACGTCGCTGACCCCGCCGGCTCCTGGTCCTCGGCCGTCATCTCCCTGCCGGACGGTCACTACAAGGCGACCCTCCTCGATGGCGAGACCAACAAGGAGAAGGTGTTCAAGGTCGAGTGCCCCGCCGTCACGGACCCGGACCCGGGCACGGACCCCGGTACGACGGACCCGGACCCCGGCACCGGGTCGAGTGGTGACCCGGACCCGGGCACCGACCCGGGCACCGACCCGGGGACGATCGACCCGGACCCGGGCACGGACCCGGGCACGGACCCCGGGACGATCGACCCGGACCCCGGCACGGACCCGACGATCGACACGGTCGTGACCCCGGGGACCCCGGTGGGCGACGGTGACGGCACCGGCTCGGGCACGCCGGCCGAGGAGACCGACGACCAGGTCACCGAGGAGGACGACGCCGTCCAGGGGTCGTTCGAGGAGCACCCGGACGCCCTGCCGGCGACCGGTGCCTCGGGCGCCGCGAGCGTCGGGGTGGCGGGGTTGCTGCTGGTGGGTGCGGGCCTCGGCCTGCGCCGCGCGGTGCGCCAGTCCGACTGACCGGCTGACCGCAGGACGTCGGGGGGCGACATGAACTGGAAGTGGAACTAGCGCAGGACAGAAACGAGGCGTGAGCCCCGGTCCAGGGGGACCCGGGGCTCACGCGTCTGTCGGGGCCGGTCCGTTCGCGGGCCGGCCCTTCGGCTTGCTAGGTCGGCCTACGCCGGAACGTCGGCCGAGGGCCGCGAGCCGGCCGGGGTGGCGGTGTCGGCGTGCGCCCAGTCGTCACTCGCGTGCGGGAGCTTCCAGGCGTTCCAGGCCGCGTAGGCGGCCACGGCGACGGCACCCACGATCGCGGCCAGGCGCCAGGGGTGGCGCTGCTTCGGCGGCGACATCAGGCCGGCGCGAGCGGCCAGGTCGACACCGCCGTGCTTGACCTTGGGCAGGACGTCCTCGACCAGGGTGTCCTTGGCCGAGTTCAGGTGCGGCAGCACCTGGTCCGAGAGGTCGGTGGCGGTGCGACGGACCGCCCGTGCGGAGGGCCGGTGCATCGGATTTCTCCTTCGTTCGGAGGCGTTCGTGGTCGAATCCTTCCCGGTCGGGCGGGGTGCAACCGCCTCCGGCCTCCCGGCGAGCCGCGTGCAAGGATGCTGGGTCGGCGGTAGGTGTTCGATCGACGAGAGGGATCCCGTGGCCGAGGAGCTGTTCGCCACCCTGCACACGTCCCTGGGGGACATCACGATTCGGCTGTTCCCGGACCACGCGCCGACGACCGTGCGGAACTTCACCGAGCTCGCGCAGGGCATCCGGGAGTGGACCGATCCGCGGACCGGCGCCAAGAGCACGGAACCGCTTTACAACGGCACGATCTTCCACCGCGTCATCGCCGGCTTCATGATCCAGGGCGGGGACCCGCTCGGCATCGGCACCGGCGGCCCGGGCTACACGTTCAAGGACGAGTTCCACTCGGAGCTGCTCTTCGACCGGCCGTACCTGCTCGCGATGGCGAACGCCGGCCCCGCGACCAACGGCTCCCAGTTCTTCATCACCGTGGCGCCGACGCCGTGGCTGACGATGAAGCACACGATCTTCGGCGAGGTCGCCGACATCGACAGCCGGGACGTCGTCGAGGCGATCGCCGCCGTCGAGACCGGCGAACGCGACCGGCCGCTCACCGACGTCGTGATCGAGAAGGTCATCGTCGAGCGTCGTCAGGCCTGACATGACGGACGGCACGGGATCCGGCGAGACCCCGGTCTGTTACCGGCACCCCGGCCGGGAGACGTATGTCCGGTGCGGCCGCTGTGAGCGGTACATCTGTCCCGACGACATGATCTCGGCGGCCGTCGGGTTCCAGTGCCCCGAGTGCGTCGCGGACGGGCACAAGGGGGTCCGGGAGCCGCGGACCGTCGTCGGTGCTCCCGTGCGCGGGACCGGCAACGGCGCGGTCGTGACGATGGCGATCATCGTCGTCAACGTCCTCATCTTCTTCGCCGTCCAGGGTTCGGACCAACTGCTGAACCAACTCTCCTTGCGCCCGTTCTCCGGCGACGACGACGGGGTGGCCCAGGGCGGCTGGCACCGGTTGCTCACCGCGGCCTTCGTGCACGAGGCGCCGCTCCACATCGCGTTCAACATGCTCGCGCTGTGGCTGTTCGGCCGACCGTTGGAGATGCTGCTCGGACCCGTCCGGTACCTGCTGACCTACCTGCTGTGCGCGCTCGGCGGGTCGACGTTCTCCTACCTGTTCCTGGGGATCTTCGACGGCTCCATCGGCGCCTCGGGTGCGGTGTTCGGCCTGATCGGAGCCCTGCTCGTCGTCGACCGGCAGGTTCGGGCCAATCCGTCCAGCACGGTGATCTTCCTGGCCTTCATGCTGCTCCCCGGCTTCGTCATCGACAACATCGACTGGCGCGGGCACGTCGGTGGCCTGGTCACAGGTGCGCTCCTCGGCGCGCTGTTCGTCTACGCGCCGGCCCGCAACCGGGTGTGGTGGCAGGCGACCGGGTGCCTGGTCCTGGTCGGCGTCTGCCTGGTCGCGGTCCAGCTGCGCACGGAGCGCCTGGAGGACCAGATCCGCGAGGGGCTCTTCTTCAACCTCGGCGCCCCGGCGTCCACGTCGGCAGTTGTCCACACTGGGGACAACGGGTGTGGAGAACTACACCGGTGTAATTCGGGCGTACCGGGCGTCTAGCCGAGCCGGGTAGCGCCCCGGGGTCAGCGCCACTGGGTGGACGTGATGAACCCGCCGGTGATGAACCCGAAGCCCACGAGCAGGTTGTAGTTGTTCAGGCTGCCGATCGGGTAGTCGCCGTTCGAGACGTAGTAGACGACGATCCAGATCAGGCCGAACAGGAACAGGCCGAGCATGAGGGGCGCGACCCACGGCGCGCTCGGGCCGAGGTTCGCCGGCTTCGGCTCCGGCGCGGGCTTGTCCTTCTTGCGGATCCGCGACTTCGGCATGAGGAGCACTCCCGGTGGACGCTTGACGTGCGGTGCTGGTCGACGGGCTGAGTCGTCGGCTCAGTCCTCGGCTCGTCGGCTAGCGTAACCGCATGGCCCGCTCCGGCTGGCGACTTGCCGTCCCCGTCGTCCTCGCGATCGCGGGCCTGTTGTTCGCCATCACCGGCACGACGGCCCGCGGGACCAACCTGCGCTCGGGCGAGAACACGCGGCTGATCGACCTGATCCAGGCCGCGCAGGAGCGCAACGACCGCGCCGCCACCACCGGGAACCGCCTGCGCCGCCAGGTCGAGCGACTCTCCGAGCAGGCCGCGGACCCCCTGGTCCAGCAGGTCCGCAAGGAGGGCGACGCGATCGCCCCCGCCGCCGGCCTCACCCCGGTCAGCGGCGCCGGGATCACCGTCACCCTCGACGACGCCCCGCCGGGCGCGATCGACCGCGCCTACCCCGGGCTCCCCGAGCCGACCGCCGACGACCTGGTCGTCCACCAGCAGGACCTGCAGGCCGTGGTGAACGCCCTGTGGGCCGGGGGTGCCGTCGGCATCAAGCTGATGGACCAGCGGATCATCTCGACCAGTGCCGTCCGGTGCGTCGGCAATGTCCTGATCCTCCAGGACCGTGTGTACTCACCCCCTTACTCCGTGACGGCGGTCGGGGATGTGACGGCCCTCTCCAAGGCGCTGGCTGAGTCTGTGGCCGTTTCGAACTACCGCGAGTACGTGGACGCTTATGGTCTGGGGTGGAAGGTCGAGAAGCACGCGCGCATCACGGTCCCCGCCTACAGCGGTTCCCTGGACCTGCGCTACGCGGAGGTGGACGAGCAGTGACGACAGTGGCCGACGCGCCCCCGCAGGGCCCGCCGCCGCCGCGGCGGAAGCCGTCGCCGTTCCGCGTCGCCGTCCGCAGTACCGGCGAGCTGATGATCACGTTCGGCGTGATCCTGCTGCTCCTCGTCGTGTACCAGCTCTACTGGACCAACCTCGAGGCCGAGCGCCGCGCCGACGGCATCAAGGACGACCTGCGCAGCTCGTGGGTCTCCGGCAAGCCGATCAAGAACGGCGCGCTCGGGATCATGTACATCGAGCGTCTCGGCAAGAAGTGGCAGAAGCCGATCGTCTCGGGCGTCGAGCTCGACGACCTGGCCAAGGGCGTCGGCCACTTCCCGAAGAGCGCGCAGCCCGGCGCCGTCGGCAACTTCGCCGTCGCCGCGCACCGGGCCACCCACGGCGAGCCGTTCGCGTACCTGGACCGGATCCAGCCCGGCGACAAGGTGATCGTCGAGACCAAGACGAACTGGTTCGTCTACGTCGTCGACAAGCAGAAGAACCCGAACCCGGCGCACCCGGCCTGGAAGCTCGTCGACCCGAGCTACGGCGAGGTCGTCCTGCCGGTGCCCGAGCAGCCCGGCGTGAAACCGACGAAGAAGCTGATCACGCTGGTCACCTGCAACCCGCGGTGGGGGTCGAGCACCCGCCTGATCGTGTACGGCCACCTCACGAAGGCCTACCCGAAGCCGGGGCCGCTGCCGGCCGAGCTCGCGTTCACCCAGAAGAAGGCCTGAGTCCCCGATGTACGTCTGGATGTGGCGACACCTGCCCGGGCCGTGGTTCGTGCGGCTCGGGCTGACGGTCGTGCTCGCGTTCCTGGCGCTGTACCTGCTCTTCGAGCACATCTTCCCGTGGGTGGACCCGAAGCTGCCGTTCAACCAGGTCGAGATCGAGGGTGGGGCCGGCCAGTAGGCACGGCAATTACGCTGTGCGGGTGGCCCGCATTCTCGTCGTCGACAACTACGACAGCTTCGTCTTCAACCTGGTCCAGTACCTGCAGCAGCTCGACGCCGAGTGCGACGTGCGCCGCAACGACGCCGTCACGGTCGAGGACGCGGCCTCCTTCGACGGCGTCCTGATCTCACCCGGGCCGGGGACGCCCGAGTCCGCGGGCGTGTGCATCGAGATGGTGCGGCACTGTGCACAGGCGCAGATCCCGCTGTTCGGGGTGTGCCTCGGACTGCAGTCGATCGGCGTCGCGTTCGGGGGGACCGTCAACCGGGCGCCCGAACTTTTGCACGGCAAGACCTCGCAGGTCTTCCACGAGGGCGTCGGCGTGCTCGCCGGGCTGCCGTCGCCGTTCACCGCGACGCGGTACCACTCGCTCGCGATCGACCCCCCGACCGTCCCCGAGTGCCTCGAGGTCACCGGCCGCACCGAGTCCGGCGTGATCATGGCGGCCCGGCACCGCGAGGCCGACGTCGAGGGCGTGCAGTTCCACCCTGAGTCGGTGCTCACCGAGGGCGGGCACCGGATGCTCGCGAACTGGCTCGCCCGCTGCGGCGACCCGGGCGCGGTCGAGCGCTCCGCCGGCCTGGCGCCGGTCGCGCCCCCGCAGGCCGGCTAGTCCGTCCCGGATCCGCCCCGGATCCGCCCGGGCTCAGTCCTGGGTCCGCCCCACGACGTCCTCGGAGCGGCCCTGGACCGCCGGCGGCGCCGGGGTCTCGACCGGTGGCACCGGGGTCGGGTCCACGGCCGGCGTCTCCTCCGGGATCGGCGTCGGGTCCGGGCCCGGGTTGGGGGCGGCCGTCAGCACGAAGGTCACGTTGCTGCCCTTCTGCAGCTGTGTGCCGCCCTCGGGCACCTGCCGGAGCACGTAGCCCGGCGGGTACCGGTCGGAGACCTCCTGGCTCGGCGACGGGACGACGAACCCGGCCTGGGAGACCGTCGCGTACGCCGTGGCGTACGGCTGGCCGACCACGTTCGGGACCTCGACCAGCGGGACGCCGTTGGAGACCACGAGGTCGACCCGGCTGTTGAGCTCGCGCTTGGTGCCGGCCTTCGGGTTGGTCTCGAGGACCTCGTTGTTGGGCCGGTCGGAGTTGCGCCTGGTCACCTTGTTCGGCACCAGGTTCGCGGCTTCGAGCGCCTTGCGGGCGTCGGCCAGCGGCAACCCGACCACGTCGGGCACGGTCGCCCGGACCTCGCCCTGCGAGACGACGATCGTGACCTCGTCGCCACGGGTCAGCGTCGAGGACGCCGCCGGGTCCTGGGAGATGACGCGACCCTCGCTGACGTTCGGGTCGTTCTTGAAGCTGACGACGGGCTTGAGCCCGCGTGACTCCAGCGTCTGCTCGGCCTGTTCCTGGGTGAGGCCCTGGACCAGCGGGACGGCGACCTTCTCGCCCTTGGAGCCCAGCACCTCCTTGCCGACGATGACGCCGAGCACGGCGACGGCGATCACCGCGAGCAGGAGCAGCACCCAACCGAGCGTGCCGCGCCGGCCGCCGTTTCCGGCCGCGACCGGCGGCATGGCCGCGGTCGGCGGGCGGGAGGTGACGAGTTGCTGGGTGACCGCGTCGGTCATGACCGCGGGCGCGGTGATCGGGCGGCCGTCGAGGGCGCGCTCGATGTCCTCGCGCATCTCCGCGGCGGACTGGTACCGGTTCTCCGGGTTCTTCGCCAGCGACTTCAGGACGATCGCGTCCATCGGCGGCGTGACCGCAGGATCGATCAGCGACGGCGGCTTCGGGTTCTCCCGCACGTGCTGGTACGCGACCGAGACCGGGGAGTCGCCGGTGAACGGCGGCTGGCCGGTGAGGAGTTCGTAGAGCAGGCACCCGGCCGAGTACAGGTCGGAGCGGGCGTCGACCTTCTCGCCCTTGGCCTGCTCGGGAGAGAGGTACTGCGCGGTGCCGATCACGGCCGCGGTCGCGGTCATCGTCGCGGAGGCGTCGGCGATCGCGCGGGCGATGCCGAAGTCCATCACCTTGACGGTGCCGGAGCGGGTCAGCATGACGTTGCCGGGCTTGATGTCCCGGTGCACGATCCCGGCCTGGTGGCTGTAGTCCAGGGCCGTCAGGACGCCGGCGACGATCTCCATCGCGCGCTCGGGCAACAGTCGGCGCCCGGAGGCGAGCAGCTCGCGCAGCGTCTGGCCGTCGACGTACTCCATGACGATGTACGGGACCGGGACGCCGTCGGCGTAGTCCTCGCCGGTGTCGTAGACCGACACGATCGCCGGGTTGTTCAGCGACGCCGCGGACTGGGCCTCCTTGCGGAAGCGCTGCTGGAAGGTGGAGTCCAGCGCCAGGTCCGAGCGCAGGGTCTTCACGGCGACGGTGCGCCCGAGCCGGACGTCCTTGCCGAGGCGCACCTCGGCCATGCCGCCCCGACCGAGCACCTCGCCGAGCTCGTACCGCTCGCCGAGGAGCCGAGCCTGCTCTGTCACTGACCGTTCCTTCCCCTGTCGTCACCGGCCCGCAACCCGTCGGGACGCAGCCCCGCGGCGCGCGCTCCCACGGTGGGAGGTTGCGCCACGACACTCACGACGACGGTGTCGCCCACCGGTACCGGGCCGTGCGGCGTGACGTCGGCTACCGTACCCGTCGCCCCGCCCGCGTTGACCTGCTGCTCCCGCACCTTCAGTCCTCGACTTTCCAGGGCGGCCTTCACGTCCGCGTAGGGCTTGCCCACCCAGTCCGCGGGATCGACGAGCACGCTCGGCGGCCCGGAGGACACCCGCAGCTCGACGTCGGTCCCGGTCGAGATCCGTGCTCCGGGTTCCGGCGACTGCGAGAGCACGACACCCGCGGGCACCGAGTCGCTCACCTCGCGCAGCACCTTGGCCCGCAGGCCGCTCGCCTTGAGCGTCTGACCGGCGTCGTACTCCGCGATCCCGGCGAGCGGCGGCACGACCGCGGTCCGGTCCTCCGAGTCGGTCAGCCACAGCGCCGTCAACCCACCCGCGCACAGCACGCCCACCGCCACGAGGACGGCGGGCCGCCGGACCAGCGGCGCCGGCGGCTTGCGGCGGCGTCCGGGGGCCCGGTGGCTCGGAGCGCGGCGCCCGGGCGCCGGTGCGCCCGGGG
>NZ_BAAAHE010000017.1:84811-95946 GCF_039525035.1 Sporichthya brevicatena | reverse complement strand
GGGGAGCGGCCGGCGCCCGGGGCACCGGCGGCCGGGGAGGTTCCGGCAGCGGCAAGGGTTCCGGTGGGTCCGGCGGCGGGGGGCGCGGTCCCGGCCGGAAGTGGTGGGGCGGCGCAGCCGGGCCGCCCGGCAAGCCGAAGAGCAAGAAGAAGCGCCGGTTGCAGCGCGCGCTGTGGGCCTCGCTGGCCGTCGGCGTCATCGGCTTCTTCATGATGATCATCGCCTACTCGCGGATCGACATCCCCGAGCCGAACCAGGTCGCGACGCAGCAGACCTCGCGCGTGTACTACGCCGGGAACGAGGTCGAGCTCGGTCGGTTCGGTGACATCAACCGGACCATCGTCGGCCTCGACAAGATGCCGCAGACGCTGCGCGACGCGGTGCTCGCGGCGGAGAACCGCAGCTTCTACTCCGACAACGGCGTCTCGCCCCGCGGCATGTTCCGCGCGTTCTGGAACAACCTGCGCGGCGGGTCGACCCAGGGTGGTTCGACCATCACCCAGCAGTACGTGAAGAACACGTACCTGTCCTCGGAGCGGTCCGTCCAGCGCAAGCTCAAGGAAGCACTGCTCGCGATCAAGATCGACCGCGAGAAGTCGAAGGACCAGATCCTCGAGGACTACCTGAACACCATCTACCTCGGCCGCGGCGCCTACGGCGTCCAGGCCGCGGCGAAGGCCTACTGGAACAAGGACGTCCAGAACCTGACGCCCTCCGAGGGCATCGCGCTCGCCGCGATCATCCAGCGTCCCAGCGCGTACGAGCCGAGCGACGACGACGGTCTGCGTCGCCTGCGCGACCGCTGGACCTACGTCGCGGACGCCATGGTCACCACCAAGGCGCTGACGCCCGAGGCCCGTGCGGCGCTCAAGTTCCCGAAGTTCCCGAAGCAGGCCAAGGCGCAGAGCCGGTACGGCGGTCAGCGCGGCTACATCCTCACCGCGGTGAAGAAGGAGCTGCAGCGGCGCGGTCTGTCGGCGGACGACATCGAGAACAAGGGCTACCGGATCATCACGACCCTCGACGAGGAGGCCGAGAAGGCCGCCCTCGACGCGGTCGCGAAGGAGTTCCCGAAGACCAAGAACCAGGGCCTGCGCACCGGGCTGGTCGCGGTCGAGCCCAAGACCGGCCGCGTCCTCGCCATGTACGGCGGCCCCGACTTCCTCGGCAAGGGCAAGTACGCGCAGGTGAACACCGCGACGTACCCGATCCAGTCCGGGTCGACGATGAAGGTCTTCACCACGGCCGCGCTGCTGGAGGAGGGGTACACCCTCAACAGCACGTTCTACGGGAACTCGCCGCTCTCGCTGCCCGGGTCCAAGCCGGTCAACAACGAGTTCAACCAGGACTACGGCGCGGCGGTGTCGCTGCGCACCTCGCTCGCGCAGTCGATCAACACCGCCTTCGTCCAGGCGACGATGAAGATCGGGGCGCAGAAGGTCCGGCAGGCGATGGTCCGCGCGGGCATCCCGAACAACACCCCGGGTCTGGAGACCAACGCCCGCATCACCCTCGGCATCGCCTCGACGCCGGCCATCGACGTCGCCGGCGCGATCGCGACGATCTGCGGCGGCGGCATCAAGGCCGAGCCGCACCTGGTCGAGCGTGTGCTGATGCCGAACGGCGGTGAGGTGCCGATCCGCAAGCCGGACATCTCCCCCGAGCCCGTGTTCGAGCCCCACGTCATCTCGGGCACGCTCGAGGCGATGGAGGGTGTCGTCAAGTCCGGCACCGGCACCCGGGCCAAGGCGCTGAACCGTCCCGTCGCCGGCAAGACCGGCACCCACGAGGACCTGACCGCGTGGTTCTCCGGTTGCACCCCGCAGATCGCGGCCTCGGTCGTGTACTTCAAGGGCGACGGCACCAAGTCGCTCGACGGCAGCGCCGGGATGTCCACGTTCTTCGGTGGCACTTACCCGGCGCAGACCTGGACGACGTTCATGAAGGGCGCGCTCAAGGGCAAGCCCGTCGAGGACTTCCCGATCGTCAAGGCGACCCCGACCTCCACGCCGACGCCGAGCAAGGACCCGTACGACCCGGGCGGCTTCGACGGCGTGGACCCCGGCACCGGCCTGCCGCCGAGCGGCCCCGGCCCGATCTTCCCGACGTTCGACCCGGGCCCGACGACGGTCCCGACGCCGACCCCGGAGCCGACGCCCAAGCCCAGCCCGGCCCCGACCGGGTCCGCGACACCGGACCCGTCGGACGACCCGGAGCCCTCGTCGACACCGAGCGGTGGCGGCGGTGGCGGCGGCGGTGGCGGCGGCAACGGCGGCGGCGGGGGGAACGGCGGCGGCAACCCGGGCAACGGCAACCCGGGAAACCAGGGCGGAGGCAATTAGCCCGGACCGGGTCGCGCCCTCGCTCGACGACCCCGTGATCCGGTCGGGCAGCGAGGTTCTCGGCGGCCCGGCCGGACGGCGGCGAGCGCCCGCCACCGGGTGGTGGACACCGCTGCGGGTCCTGCTCGCACTGGCGACCGTCGTGCTCGCGCTCGGCGTGCTCGAGCGCGCCGACTGTCGCGAGAACGCCTGGAGCCGCAACGACGGGCAGCAGTTCGTCCACGCCTGCTACTCCGACATCCCGCACATGTACCGGGAGCGCGGCCTCGCCGAGGGCGCGATCCCGTACGTCGACACCGGCGACTGGCAGCCACTGGAGTACCCGGTGCTGTCCGGGCTCGTGATGTGGGTCAGCGCGGAGTTCACCTCGCTGATCGCCGACGGCACCGCGGACGCGCGCGCCGTGCGCTACTACGACGTCAACGCCGTCCTGCTCGGCCTCGCCGGGCTGGCCCTGGTCGCGACCACGATGCTGCTCGCCGGCCGCCGACGGCCGTGGGACGCCGCGCTGGTCGCGGCGTCCCCGCTGCTGGCGCTGCACGGCACGATCAACTGGGACCTGATCGCGGTCGCCCTCGCGACGGGGGCACTGCTCGCGTGGGCCCGCCGCCGTCCAGGCTGGTGCGGGGTCCTGCTCGGCCTCGGGATCGCGGCGAAGCTGTACCCGGTCGTGCTCCTGCTGCCGTTGGCGCTGGTGTGCATCCGCGCGCGGCGGTGGCGGCCGTTGATCTGGACGGTCGCGACCACGGCCGTCACCTGGCTCGCGGTGAACCTGCCGGTGATGCTGGCTGCGCCCGAGGGCTGGCGCGCGTTCTACGAGTTCAACGCCGACCGGGGCGCGGACTTCGGGTCGTTCTGGTACGTCCTCGCGCAGAACGGCCACGGCGTCGGCTCGCTGGACGTCGTCAGCACGGCGTTGATGGTCGCGGCCTTCGCCGGTATCGCGATCCTGGCCTTCCTCGCCCCGCAGCCGCCGCGGCTGATGCAGCTCGCGTTCCTCACCGTCGCGGCGTTCCTGATCTTCAACAAGGTGTGGTCGCCGCAGTACGCGCTCTGGCTGCTCCCGCTCGCCGCGCTGGCCCGCCCACGCTGGCGTGACCTGGCGATCTGGCAGGCCGGGGAGGTGATCTACTTCTTCGCGGTCTGGTACTACCTGCTCGGCGGCTTCGACCGGGGCCTGCCCATGGACGCGTACGGGGTGACGGTGGGGCTGCGGCTCGTCTGCCTGCTCTGGCTCGTCGCCGTCGTCGTGCGCGACATCCTCCGTCCGGCCTGCGACCCGGTTCGCGCCGACGGCGTCGAGGACGATCCCGCCGCCGGATGGGCGGCGACCGCGCCGCCGGTCCGACCGGCGCCCACGGCGACGGAACCGGTCGGGGCGCCCGCGTGAGCGACCTCCGCGCGACGCTCGAGCGGGCGCGGCCACGCGGCGTCGACGCCATCGCGCTGCGCTACTGGCTGCTGAGCCGGATCGGCATCTTCACCCTCGTCAGCGCCGGGGCCTGGCTGTTCGCCGAGAACCGGGACGGCCGGACGCCGGTCCACTACCTGGACCGGTGGACGCAGTGGGACACCGTCCACTACGTCACGATCGCCCGCTGGGGCTACGACGGCGAACCCGGCATCGGGCAGCTCGCGCCGCTGGAGGCGTTCTTCCCCGGCTACCCGCTCGCGATCCGGGCGGTCCACACGGTCAGCGGGCTGGACTACGTCGTCGCCGGCCTCGCGATCTCCCTGGTCGCGAGCGCCGTGGCGATCGTCGCGCTCGCCCGGCTCGCCGCGGCCGAGGCCGCGCCTGGGACGGCGCCGGCGGCGCTCGCCGAGCGGACGGTGCTGCTGTTCGTCCTCGCGCCGCCCGCGGTGTTCCTCGCCGCGGCGTACACGGAGGCGTTGTTCCTCGCCCTCGCGTTCCCGGCCTGGCTGTGCGCGCGCCAGGGGCGGTGGGCGGCGGCCGGTGTGCTGACGGCGCTCGCGTGCGGGGTCCGGATCACCGGGGTCTTCGTCGCGGCGGCGCTCGTCGTCGAGTTCCTCACCGCCACCGACGGCCGGCGGCGCTGGCGGTCCGCGCCCTGGCTGGCCCTGCCCGCGCTGCCCGTCGCCGCGTACTTCACCTACCTCCACGACCGCACCGGCGACTGGAACGCGTGGCAGCACGCCCAGGAGCGGGGGTGGTACCGCAACTTCCACTGGCCCTGGGAGGCGCTGGCCAACACGTGGGAGGCGGCGTACGACGAGAAGCAGTCGACGGTCTTCGCCTGGAACTTCGGTGCCGAGATCGTCGCCGTCGGGATCGGGATCGCGCTCACGTTGTGGCTGCTGCGCAGACGTCGGTGGGCCGAGGCGACCTACATCGGGCTGCAGCTGTACGCGTTCACGACGTCGTACTGGTTCTTCTCCGTCCCCCGCTCGACCCTGACCTGGTGGCCGCTGTGGATCGCGCTGGCCGCGTGGACCCTGCGTCGGCCCGTCGTGCTCCAGGGCTACCTGGCGGTGATCGCGCCGTTCGCAGTCGCGTTCGTCCTGCTGTTCAGCAACGGCCGCTGGGCGGGCTGAGGGCTCGGTGGACGCTCGGTGGTGCATCTGTCACGCCGTGTGACGCAGAGGCAGCCTGCCGGTTGAACGTTGTCTGTGAGTGAGCTTTCCGGCGGCTTCCAACGGGATTCCACGCCGGTTCGGCTGCCATGCTTCCGCCCGTGGAGCACGCTGAGTACGTCGCCGGAGTCTCGGAGGAGATCGTCCGTTTCGCGGGACTGGTGGCGAACGCGGACCTCGACGCTCCGGTCCCGAGCTGCCCCGAGTGGGACCTCGGCAAGCTGACCCGGCACTCGGGCACGGTCCACCGCTGGATCGCCCACATCCTCCGCAGCGGGTCCACCGAGCGCGTCTCGCCGCGGGAGGTCGACCTCGGCCTGCCGACCCAGCGCACGGGCCTGCCGGCCTGGCTCGCCGCGGGCGCGTCGCCGCTTCGGGCCGCGCTCGCCACGGACCCGAACCGGCCGGTGTGGACGTGGGGCCCGGGCGGGACCGCGGGCTGGTGGGCGCGCCGGGCGCTGCACGAGACGACCGTCCACCGGATGGACGCGCAGCTGGCTCTCGGTCTGGAACCGGAGCTCTCGCCCACTGTCGCGTACGACGGCATCGAGGAGTTCCTCACGAACCTGCCGGCCGTCGCGGCGGACAACATCAAGGGACTGCCGGCGGGCGACTCACTCCACCTGCACGCGACCGACGGCCCGGGCGAGTGGACGATCCAGCTCGCCGACGGCGGCTTCACCTGGAACTCCGAGCACGGCAAGGCCGCGGTTGCGCTGCGCGGCACCCTCGTCGACCTGCTGCTGTTGTTGTACGGCCGCCGTCGTCCGCACGACGGGGACCGGTTCGAGGCCTTCGGCGACCTCGCGGTCGCCGACCGCTGGCTCGCCGCCACCCAGCTCTGACCCCGCGCTGAGCCGGTTCCGCCGGCCCCGCCCCCGACACAGACGTCCGCGGCGGGGGCCACCCCGACGAAGGTGTGCCCGCTGACCCTCGAACCGAGGACTCCCGTCACGACCACCGACCGGATCCTGGTACCGTTCAGCGTCTGATCACCGCGGTCCGCGGGGGTCGGAACCGGGGCTGTAGCGCAGCTGGTAGCGCACTTCCATGGCATGGAAGGGGTCAGGGGTTCGAGTCCCCTCAGCTCCACCCTCTTGAACAGCCGAAACGCCTCCTGCTCGTGCAGCAGGAGGCGTTTTTCGTGGGCGGATGTAACGGGCGATGTAGCAACGACGCTGGTCAGCGGGTGATGCCGGGCGACGGCGGTGGACGTCGGCGGCTGCTTGAGCGCCGCGTGACCCTGTCCGATGCAGTGCGGTGGGCGGCGTCCCCGGAGGCTGTGTAGATCTCCAGGGTCATCGCGATCCGGGAGTGGCCTCCGCTGGTCGAGTCGGCCCGCACGGCGGCGTAGCCGAGGAAGCTGCCACGTTCCCCGGCAGTTTCGACCACTCCTTTGGTCTGCGACTTCGTCGTCAAAGTTGTTGTGTTTGATTTCTTTCCTCTGGGACTCAACAATTTCGGGTACAGTCCGAAGTTGTTGAGTTCGAATTATGCTCACGTCCTGCCGCCCGTGACTGACACGGCTCGGTCCTCACTCGATCATCAGACGCACGCGGTGCTCGCCGACGCCCTCGGGCGGACCGGCGGGCAGGACGCCGCGCACGTCGTCCGGGAGAAGGCCCGCGCCCGTGCGCTCGAGCGGGCCCGGGAGGCGGCCGAGACAGCGGCTCGGAAGGCCGCGGAGCCGGTCGTTCCGGCCGAGCATGCCGCTCGGGCAGTACTTCTGGCGCAGCGTCAGATGGCGCGGGCGGAACTCCTCGGTCCCTGGGCCGAGCACGACTGTGCTGCACGGCAGGACCGCGCCGAGCTGGACCGCACCCCGGGATGGCGTCGAGGTCGCTGCGCGGGCCTGCGCGAGACCATCGCCCGCCACCAAGCCGGATTCAACGAGTGCTTCTCCGATCTCGCCAGGCTCAACGGCGAGATCGCCACCCTGACCGGCCAGGTCGAGGCCGACGCCCGTCGACGCGAGGACGACGACCGTCGCCGCGCCCTGCAAGAAGCCCGACGCCCACGAACCGACCGCGAGGCCGGCTATCTCGCCCCGGCCAAGAGCGAGCAGTGACGCGACGCGGTCGCCGAGGTGGCCGGGCGCGAGACCACCGCGGTTCTGCGCCGAACCCGTGAGCGCCTCCAGGCCCGACAAGGGCAGCGCAGCCGAGGCTACGGCCGGGAGCGCAGCCGTGGACCGGGGCGGCGGCCCGGGCATCGGGTGGTGACGGCGCTTCGTGTCCAAGCGCCGTGATGGTCGTGAGCACATGAATCTGTCCATGCCCACGCCTACACTCGACGCCATGAACCCAGAGCGCGAGGAGCTGCGTCGCCTGGTCGACGAGATGCCCGACCAGGACGTCCCCGCCGTGCTTGCTGACCTGCGACGTCGGCTGGGACCGGTTACCACCCCTACGTCGAGTTGGCCCCCCGCCTGGTTCGGCATCGCTGAAGGTGACGGGACCGCGATCGGCCGCCGCAGCGAAGAGTTGCTGGAAGACGGCTTCGGTCGCTGACCGTGCTGATCTGCGACACCGGCGCGCTGGTCGCTGCAGCGTTCACGCGGGACCCCGACCATCGCGCCTGCGTAGACCTGTTCACCGGCGTGCGCCTTGCTCAGCGCCCGCTCGTCGTGCCGGCACCGGTCATCGCCGAAGTCGGCTACCTGCTGAGCAAGTACGCCGGAAGGGTCGGCGAAGCCGCGTTCCTGCGGTCCTTGGCGGCCGGTGACTTCGAGGTGGACCTGCCCACGAACGCGGACCTGGCGCGTGCCGCCGACCTGGTCGAGCACTACGCCAACCTTCCGCTCGGCACCACGGACGCCATCGTCGTGGCCACCGCAGAACGTCTCGGCTGCCCTGAGATCGCGACCCTGGACCACCGCGACTTCACCGTGGTCCGACCAACGCATACCCGGCACTTCACGCTGCTGCCGTGAGCGCGTGCCCGGCGCCCGACCCGGCCCGATCGTCAGCAGAAAGTCAGCAACTCGGCGGACAGTCGCGGATTCCGACGGACCTCGCGGGCCTGCGTCACCCCGTTGACCTGCTGCTACTTGTCAGCCGGTGGTGCTTCGTCCGCCGCCGGTCGCCATGGCATGGAAGGGGTCAGGGGTTCGAGTCCCCTCAGCTCCACCCACTCTGATCAACCGAAACGCCTCCCGCTCCCGGAGCAGGGGGCGTTTCCGGCGGCGGATGCGGCGAGCGAGGGAGTCCGCGCGGCCGGACCGCGGACCACCGAGCAATCGGTCGAACGCGATCACGCACACTGGAGGTATGCAGATCCGTCCGAGCCACTGGCTGATCGGACTGCGTGCGTCTGTCGTCGGGGCGATCGGGTTCACCCTCGGGGTGATCGGTCACGTGTTCGCCGACGGTCTTCTGCCGGGCCCGATGACGCTGCTGGGACTGCTCGCCTTCGCCGTGCTGGTCGCCGTCCCGATGCTGGTGCGCCCGGCGGGGCGCCTCCTGATCGTGGCCCTGGTGGTCGGAAGTCAGGCGATCGTCCACCTGCTGCTGACTCTGACGGCCGGTCACACCGGCGAGGGTGGTGCGGTCCACGGACCACCTGCCGACGTTCGTTCCTGGGTGGCGCACCTGCTCCAGGACGCCCACGAGCACGGCTGGATGATGGCCGCCCACGCGGGGGCGGCCGCGGTCGTCGGGCTCTGGCTCGCCCGCGGCGAACGCTGCCTGTGGACGATTCTCGTGCTCGTCGGTCGACGCCTCCGACTGCGCTTCGTCGTGATTCCCGGAGTCATGGCGCTCCCGGCCCGCGTGTCCGCACGGACCACGGCCGAGCTGCCGGCCCTGCGTTCCTCGGTGTGGGACGCGCTGTCGGTCGCCCGCCGCGGACCTCCCGCGCGCGTCGCGACCGCGTGAGCGTTCCGGCCACCTGATCCCCAGGAGTCGGCGGCGCGCGGTCGAGCGCGCCATCCCGCCGCCGTCGGCCGCGGGCCCGCGGTGATCCGTCCGTCACGGCACCGCGATCCGACTTCACAGACAGGAACGACCATGCATGTCCGTACGCTGCCGGCTGCCCTCGGTGCGGCCGCGCTCACCCTCACCCTGTCCCTGACCGCCTGCGGCCAGGACGACGACGCCCCCGCCGGTTCGGCGGCCGGCGAGGCGACCGTCGCCGCGACACCCTCGCCGAGCGCCGCGGCGGTTCTCACGCCGGCGGATCTCTGGGTCAAGGCCGCTCCCAGCGGCATGACCGCCGCCTTCGGCACCCTGATCAACCCGGGCACCAGCGACCTCACCGTGGTCGGGGCCACCACCGACATCGGCGCGAGATGCGAACTCCACGAGACCGTCGCCGACGGCGACGGCGCCATGGTCATGCGGCCCAAGGAGGGTGGGTTCGTCATCCCCGCGGGTGGTCGGTTCGAGCTCGAACCCGGCGGCAACCACCTGATGATCATGGAGCTGACCCGGGAGCTCCGGACGGGTGAGATCGTCAGTATCAGCTGGAAGCTCTCCGACGGGAGCACGATCGAGTCCGAGGCGGTCGTCAAACCGTTCAGCGGCGCCGAGGAGAAGTACGAACCCGGCGGGGCGATGTGACGCCCGATCCGGCCAGTGCCCCGGCTCGCACCTGGAGTCGGCGCAGAGTCCTCCAGGCCGGCGCCGGCGCCCTCACGGGCGCCGGCCTCGGCTGGTCGGCCGCGGCCGTGGCCCTGCCCGTCGAGGACAGCACCGACCGCACCGACCGCACCCCCGGTGCGCTGCCCGGCGCGCGGGTGGTCGAGTTCCACGGACCGCATCAGGCCGGGGTCTCGACCCCGCCGCCGGCGCACCTGAGCCTGCTCGGACTCGATCTCCGGAGGGGGGTCGGCGCCGCCGGCCTGGCCCGGTTGATGCGGCTGCTCAGTGACGACGCGGCGCGGCTGACCCGCGGTCGTCCCGCCCTCGCCGACACCGAGCCCGAGCTGGCCTTCACGCCGGCCGCGCTGACGGTCACCTTCGGGTTCGGGCCCCGGATCTTCGACGAGATCCTCGGCGGGGCCGTCGACGGCGCCAAGCCACTGCCGCCGTTCGCCACCGACGCGCTGGAGAAGCAGTGGCGCCAGACCGATCTCGCCGTGCAGATCTGCGCCGACGATCCGACCACGGTCGCGCACGCCCGCCGGATGCTGCTCAAGGATGCGACCGGCCTCGCGCGGCCACGATGGATCCAGAACGGCTTCCGTGATGCGTACGGGATGCGACCGGACGGCACGACCATGCGGAACCTGATGGGTCAGGTCGACGGCACGGCCAATCCCGCCGCGACCGATCCCGACTTCGCCGAGCTGGTCTGGTCCCGTCGGCCCGGCCTGACGGGCGGCACGTTCCTCGTGCTGCGTCGCATCCGCGTCGAGTTGGAGACCTGGGACCAGGTCGACCGGGCCGGCCGGGAGGCCGCGGTCGGACGCCGCCTCGACAACGGTGCGCCGCTGACCGGACGCGACGAGCACGACGTCCCGGACTTCGCGGCGACCGACGCCCTCGGGCTCCCGGTGATCGACCCGGCCAGCCACATCGCTCGCGCGCGCAGCGCCAACCCGGCCCAGCGGTTCCTGCGGCGTGGCTACAACTACTGCGTGCCCGACCCGTCGCGGCCCACCGGGGAGGACAGCGGTCTGGTGTTCGTCGCGTTCGCGGCCGACGTCGAGCGTCAGTTCGTGCCGGTGCAGCGCCGGTTGGCCGAACTGGATCGGCTCAACCAATGGATCACCACCATCGGGTCCGCGGTGTACGCCGTGCCACCGGGTTGTGCCGAGGGCGAGTTCGTCGGGCAGGCGCTCCTCGGGATGCGCCGATGAGGGCGCGGGCGACGGCGTTCGGCGTGATCGGGCTCCTCGTCTGGTACCTGCTCGGCCCGGCGCCCGCGTTCGCGCACTCGTCGCTGGCCGGGTCCTCCCCGGCCGCCGGAGCCACGGTCGCGGCCGCGCCTCGAACGGTGCGACTGGAGTTCACCGGCTCGATGGCGGGGCCCGCCTCGGTCGTCGTGACCGGCCCGGACGGATCGTCGGTCGCCGACGGCCCACCCACCGTCGACGGGCGCGTGGTCACCCAGCGGTTGCTCGGTGGATCCACGGGCACCTACACCGTCGCCTACCGGGTGTTCTCCAGCGACGGTTCTCCGGTGAGCGGCCGGTTCACGTTCGCCGTCGGCACGGGCGGACCCCCAGCGGCGCCCACGTCGAGCGGCCCGCCGCCGGGG
>NZ_BAAAHE010000017.1:64779-84802 GCF_039525035.1 Sporichthya brevicatena | reverse complement strand
CGCCTCCCCGGCCGGTTCGGACCAGCGATCCCGCAGGGTGGTGCTCGCGTGGGCCGGTGCCGGGGTCCTCTTCGGAGGGGCTGCGGTGCTGCTCCTGCTCGCCCGCCGGGCGCCGGGTGAGAACTGACAGGGCGTCAGGCGGCGCTCCGGGAGGGCGCGTCCACCATCGGTGCCGGCCGACCACCCTTACGGGCGTCCGTCCTACCGAGGCGTCGTGCCGTCTGCAGCCAGCGTTCCCGCTGCTCCGGGGTCGACTTCCGGACCGGCGTGAACCGCGTGATGCCGACGGTACGAACCCCGCAGTAGCCGAGGATCGCCCGCTTGAGCGAGGTCTCCGCGGCGTTCCGATAGGCGAAACGGTTCCAGAAGGAGGGCGAGTCCATCGTCATGACCAGCCGGGCGGTCCGCCCACGCAGGAGGCGCACGGGCATCGGGCCGGACTCCATCCGGAACGCGATCCCGGCGAGGAACACCTGGTCGACGAAGGTCTTCAGGACCCCCGGATAGGTGCCCCACCACTGCGGATGGAAGAACACGAGGTGCTCGGCCCACAGGACGTCGTCGATCATGGCGCGGACCTCGTCGCTGAGATGGTCCGTCTGGCCGTCCGGTCCCGGACGCAGGGCGGTGCGGCCGGCGGGTGACGTCGCGAGGGTCGCCTGGGCGAGGTCGATGACCCGAACCGAGTGTCCGCCCTCACGGAGCCCGGCCTCGTACTCGGCCGCGAGAGCGTGGTTGAGGGTCTCGGTGAACGGGTGGCCGATCACGATCAGTGTGCGTGGCACTCAGATTCCCTTCTGATCGAGGATCTCGTGGATCCTCTTGAGTTGACTGTGGAGCGCGCCCAGATCGATGCCGTCCAGGTCGTCGAACAGGTCCGTGAAGCAGCGGTCGAGGTCCTCGGTGGCGCGATGGACGAGACTGCGGCCCGCCGGTGTCGGGCACAGCACGACCCGGCGCGCGTTGGTGCTGTCCGACTGGGACTCGATCCACCCGGCCGCCACGAAGTTGTGGAGGCGCTTGCTCACCGCCGCCTTCGACACGCCCAGTCGTCGTGCCATCTCCGACACGTCGGGCAGTCGCTCAGGGTCGGCGCACACGAGATCCGCCATGAAGATGAACTGGCTGTAGGTCATGCCGTACCGGTCGCGAAGTCGCTGGTCCGCGAACCGGTCGAGGCGCTCGACCAACTGGTGGATGGTGACCGTGATCCAGCCCTCGACCGGACTTTCCGGAGTGGCATCCTGCGGTGGCATGGTTGGATGTTAACCGGTTGACAACCCGAGTGTCAACCGGTTGACAACATCGGAGGTCGGGATGTCCGGACTGAACAACGTGGCGGCGTCCGTCGGGGCGTGGGTGTTGGAGACGGGCCACCGGACTCTCCTCACGCTGACCGGCGGCCGCTTCCCCCACCGGATCGGTGGGATGGAGACGATCGAGCTGCACACGATCGGTCGGAAGTCGGGCCGGCGACGCTCGACGCTGCTGACCGCACCGATCGCCGAGCCCGGGCGCGTCGTGCTGATCGCGTCCAAGGGTGGCCACGACCAGCACCCCGACTGGTACCGGAATCTCGTGGCCAACCCGGAGGTCGAGATCACCCGAGCGGGCCGGACGATCCGCATGCGTGCCCGGACGGCCTCGGCCGAGGAACGACCCGAACTCTGGGCCCGGGCGGTGCAGGCCTACCGCGGGTACGCGGGCTACCAGAAACGCAGCGCCCGGCAGATCCCCGTCGTCATCTGCGAGCCCGTCGTCGACTGACCGTCCGTCAGCGCGGGTCGGGCAGCAGCCGTGCGAGCGGGCGCAGCACGTGCTCCGGTGCGGCCTCGACCAGGTCGAGGGTGCTCACCGCTGCTCGTTCCCCCTGCCCCTAGAGTCGGTTCCGGGTTCATGCAGCCGTGCAAGAAGGAGGACACCGCCATGGGTGACCAGCAGGTTCGGATGGTCGTGCTGTCGACCGACAATCTCGACGAGTCCATCGCGTTCTACACCGAGACTCTCGGTTTCGCCCTCAAGTTCCGCGACGGCGCGCACTTCGCGGCGCTCGACGGTGGCTCGGTGACGCTCGCGCTGGCGACCGCCATCGACCACCCGATCCCGGGCCAGGTCGTCGTCGGGATCAAGACCGACGACGTCGACGCCGCGGCCAAGGCCATCGAGGCCAGCGGCGGCGCGATCGTGAAGGGCCCCTACGACGACGCGCACGAGCGCCGTGCCGTCGTCTACGACAACAAGGGCAACGGCCTGGTCTTCTACAAGCCGCTGCAGCGCTGAGGTTCGGCGCACCCACCATGAGCCGCACCGCCGACGCGTCGGTGTCGCTGCGTACGGTGCCGAGTGCGGTCGTCATGCAGCCGACGACCGTGTGCAACCTCGCCTGCGACTACTGCTACCTGCCGGCGGCGCCGCGGAATCACATGGCGCCGGCGGTCGGCCGCCGCGTCGCCCTGACGGTGAACCGGTGGGTGAGCGAGGGTCACCCCGTCCGTGTGTTCTGGCACTGCGGTGAACCGCTGGCCGCGGGGCGGGACCGCCTCGCCGCGCTCCTGGAGCCGTTCAGTGGTGCGGTCGTGCACGGCGTGCAGACCAACGCGACCCTCGTCGACGACGTCTGGTGTCGCTTCTTCCGCGAGCGGGGCATCGAGGTGTCGGTGAGCATCGACGGTCCGGAGACCCTCGACGCCCACCGCCGCGATCGCGGGGGCCGGCCCGCCCATCCGCGCGTCCTGGCCGGCATCGCGGCGCTGCGGCGCCACCGTGTGCCCTTCGGGGTCCTGGCCGTCGTCTCCGACCCCACACCGGAGACCGCGCAGGGGCTGTACGACTTCGTCGCCGACCTGGGGGCGACGCGGATCGGCGTCTCCCTGCAGCAGTCGCTGACGCCGGCCGGAACTCCCTCGGGAGCACACTCGTACGGGCGCTGCGAGGAGTTCTGGCTGGCTCTGCTCGAGGCCTGGATGGCCAACCCGGTCATGCGGGTCCGCGAGATCGACAACTGCGTCCGCGACGCCCGGCGGCTGCTCGCCGACCGGCCCGACCGGCCCGACCGGCCCAGGACGGTCGATCCGCTGCCGACGATCGGCTGGAACGGCGACGTGGTCCTGGTCGCGCCCGAACTGCTCGGGCACCACGACGCCGACCGGCGGTCGTTCAGCAGCGGCAACGTCCTGACCAGCTCGCTGGACGCCGTGATCGGGGAGGCGGTGGCGGGTACCCCGTGGATCGCGCGCCACCTGGTCGCCACCCGCGAGTGCGTGACCTCGTGCCGCTACGGCCCGCTGTGCTCCGGGCCGTCACCGGCGACCTCCTTCTTCGAGACGCGCACGATCGGCGGCGGACCTACCGATCACTGCCGCGGCGCGGTCATGGCCAGGGCCGACGCCATCACGTTCCCGCTGGTCCGCGCCGGGACCGCTCGCGGGCGAGGCTGACCGTCCGTCAGTCGGCGGGCAGGTAGCGGGTGTAGCGGTCCGACCCGGTCCGAACGTACAGCTCGGGCGCGCAGGGGAGCGTCGGGTCCGCGGCCAGTTCCTCGGCCGTCCGCATCGCGGCGTGCACGGTGGACTGGGGCCAGACGGGCGGGTACTTGAACGCCGGCACCAGGGGGTTCGCCGGGTCGTCGTTGGCCTCCTGGCCGGTCAGGTCCGTCACCGACGCCCGGAAGTCGTGACCGCACCAGGTGATCCGGTCGCCGATGTCCTCGCCGGGGAACGAGCCGTAGGCCATCCGGAACCAGGCGGACCAGCCGAGCAGGCCGAGGAACACGGCGAGCGCGAGCCAGCCGACCGGGACGAGCAGGCGGGAACGTCGGCGCGGTCGACTGTCGGGAAACGCCACGCCTCTCAGTTTGACCGATCACCGCGGCGGACGAGTCATCGAACGGTGAGGGCGCCGCTCGATCCGTTCACCGACATCGTGCTCGGCAGGACCAGCGCGGCGAGGCGCTGCTGTTCGGCGCGCCGGGTCTTGACGAGGTCGGTGAGGTCTGGCGGGGGGACCAGCAGTTCCTCCCAGGTCAGGTGCGCCACGTCGGCCGGATCGCGGACGGCGCCGGCGACGAGGAGGCGGTCCGCGCGTTCGCGTACGAGCGCGGCCAGCGCCTGAGCGAGCGCCCGCACGACGCGCTCGGCCCGCATCCGAGCTCGGGAGTGCCCACCGTCGTCGCGGAGGTCGGCGGCGGGCGCGGCGTTGGGTGACACCCCGTCAGGAAACGAGACCAGCAGGTGCGCGAGGTCGCCGAGCTCGTCGCCTCCGAGGGCGGCGCCGATCGCGGCGATCGCCCAGAACCACGCCAGGTCGTCGAGCACCCGCCCCAGCACCGCGTCGAGCCGCGCGTCCGAGCACGCGGCCGGATTCGCCGCGTGCTCGAGACTCTCCGCGGCCCAGCCGGCGATCCGGTCGACCTCACGCCCGTACGCCCGTCCGACCACGCGCCGCCGGCCGCCGGAGTGCTCGACGGCGTAGGCGACGTCGTCGTTCACGTAGAGGCGATGTGCGATGCTCGCCGCGCCGGCGTCGCCGAGCTCGCGGCGCACCTCCGGTGCCCCGCCGAACGCGTCGAGCATGCCCCTCGAGGCCGCGCGCAGCAGCTGCAGGTGCGTGCTCAGCGTCAGGGCCGCCAAGGGGGCCGGTCCGCCGAGGCGACTGACGGTCGGATACGCGAGCGGGATCGGTGAATCGAGTTCGCCGGCCGGTGCGCCGAAGTCGGGCCATCGGTTCGCCGCGGTCGACACCGGGGGCCCAGGCCGATGGGTCGGGAACCGTAGCCGCCACGGCACCTCGACGCGGCGTCCGGCCACGGCCGACACCCCGCTGACCGCGCGCCGCAGGTCGGCGACTCCCTCGGCCGTGGACCACGCGCACTCGAACCCCCACACCTCACGCAGGCGGGTGGTGTCCATCCCGGGCAGGTCGTGCTTCCAGGCGAACTCGATCGCCTTGAGCGCACGGGTCGCGGAGGTCTCGACGTACTTCCTGCCGAGCAGCTGGGCGATCTGACGCAGGGGCAGGGCATCCGGAGGCGCGACGTCCACGACCCCGGGCGGGCCGGACTCGCACGCGATCGCGAGGAAGCGGCCGAGGTCGTCGTGGTGCAGCAACTGGTACCGGAGTTCGACACCCTTGACCGCGACGATCACGGGCGCGGCGAGGAGAGCGAGCGGCTGGTCGATGTTGCGTCCGACGACGAGGCCGGTCCGCGCGAGGACCGCCTCGACGCCGGAGTCGAGGACGACCTGCTCGGCCGCTGCGGTGTCCGTGACGTGGCCGAGGTTCGCGCCGTCGCTCAGGGCCGAGGACGCGACGACCAGGCGCCGGGCGCCGGTGCGCTTCATCGCCGCGCAGACGTTCGCGGTGCCGCTGACGGGCGCGAGGTGGCACACGACCTCGCAGCCGTCCATCGCCGCGGTCAGTGCCGCGAGATCGGTGACGTCCGCGCCGACGAACCGGGCCCCGGCGGGCAGCGCCAGCGGCGGCCGGCGCGCCACCGCCACGACCTCGTGGCCGGCGCGGTTCAGGCGTTCCACCACACCGCGCCCGGAGACACCGGTCGCCCCGGTCACGAGAACTCTCATCCGGTCAGCCTTCCCCACCTCACGTGCCTTCCACCCAGCCGCGAAGTCCCGTGATCAGCAGGTCCAACCCGGCGCTGAACTCCTCGTCGAAGTCCCGGGTGGCGAGCCGACCGGCCAGACCGACGACGTTCGCGAACTCGGCGCCCGAGAGTGCGGTGATGCCCGGCAGGGGGGCGCGCGTCGGCCCGGCGCGGGTGGTCAGTCCGATCTCCTGCTGGCAGGCGCCGACCGCGTACGAGCTCAGCGTGCTGAACGCGCTGACGACCTGGGCGTCGTCGAGTCCTGCCTCGCGCAGGGCGGCGAAGACGACCTCCGCCCCGCGGTAGGCCGAGACGGCGTCGAGGCGGTGCGCGGCCACGATCGGCACCAGGGCGGGGTGGGCGAGGAGGGCGCGACGCGTGGCGTGGAGGACCGCCGCCACGCGGTAGGCCCAGTCGCCGTCGTCCGGGCGGGGCAGGTCGAGGTCGGCGAGCAGCCGGTCGGCGAGCGCGCCGAGCAGGTCGTCCTTGGTGGGGACGTAGCCGTAGAGCGTCATCGCGCCCACGCCGAGTGCCCGCGCGAGCTTGCGCATGCTCAGGCCCTCGAAGCCCTCCGCCGCCACCAGCGCCTCGGCGGCGTCGACGATCGCGTCGAGCGTCAGGCGCTCGGTGGCGCCGCGCGCGGCCCGGCCGGCAGGCATCGACCCTCCGCTCCGTACGCGTACCGTATGCGTACGAGATCGACGGTAGGGCGCCGTCCGGCGCAGGTCAACGACCGGTGCGGGGACGCGCTTCACTCGCCGGCGCCGGGGCTTACTCGCCAGACCGGGCGAGTGAGGCCTGTCCCGGGCGAGTGAGGCCTGTCCCCGGCGAGTGAGGCGCGACGGCCCCGGGGGTGATTGCGCTCAGACCTCGACGATCTCGTCGAAGGTGGTGGTCGTCATGCGGGTCTCGACGTCGAGGAAGGCCCCGACCGCCGGCGGTTCGACGCCGGCGGGGAGCCAGAGCAGCGAGACCTGCATGTGCGGCGGCTCGGCGAACCAGCGCTGCTTGCCGGCCCAGGTGAACGGGCTCAGCGTCCGGTTGAACGTCGCGAGGGTGCCTTCGCCCGCCACCTTGACGCGGGACATCAGCCCGGCCACCGGCTTCGGGGCGGACAGCCCGATGCCGTGCGCCGTGCCGCCGGCGACCACGATCAGGTGGCCGTCGCGCGGAGCCTTGCGCTGGCGGTACCCGTACCGGTCGCCGCGCGCGAGCTTCTCGACGTCGAGGACGCGGGCCTTCGCACGCAGGGCACCGCGGTCGCCGAGCCAGAGCTTGGTGCCGACGCGGGCGCGGAACGTCTTCTCGGGGAACTGCTGCGCCAGGCCGGCGACCTCGGGCCCGGACAGGTGGCTGACGTAGATCGTGGCCGCCGGGAGCTTCGCCGCCTTGAGCCGCTCGACCCACGTCGCGACCTCGGTGACCGGGTGCGCGCCGCGGGGCCGGTTCATCGGCAGGTGCAGCGCGAAGCCTTCGAGGTGGACGTCGGAGAGCGCGGCGGCGAGACCGGGCAGGTCGTCGGCACCGACGCCGTGGCGGCGCAGCGAGGTGCGGCACTCGACGATCACGCGCTTGCCCGCGAGCGACTTGGCGGCCTCGGCGGTCGCGACCGTGTGCACGACGCGACCGAACAGGCCGATCGGCAGACCCTCGGTCGGGTCACCGGCCAGATGCGGCGTCAGGACGACGACCTTGCCGAATCCCTCCGCGCGCTCGGGCAGCCGGCGCGCCTCGGCGAAGGTGCCGACGGCGAGGGTGTCGGCGCCCAGGCGGAGCGCCTCGTCCACGCAGCGGTCCATCGTCAGGCCGTAGCCGTTGCCCTTCGCGACCGGCACCAGGCCAGGGATGTCCGCGGAAACCTTCTGCAGGTGCGCGTCGAAGCGCGCCCGGTCGATCTCGAGCCGGAGCATGCGTCGGTTACCGCCTCGTCTACCGCTTCGCCAGGTACAGCCGGAACGCCTGAAACAGCAGCGCGTTGATCGGCAGGTCCCACTCGCCGAGGTACTCCACCGCCTGGCCACCCGTGCCGAGCTTGAACTGGATCAGCCCGAAGTGCGGGTCGGCCGGGTCGAGGGTGTCGGTGATGCCGCGCAGGTCGTAGACGGCGGCGCCCGCCTCGTGGGCGTCGGAGAGCATCCGCCACTGGATCGCGTTGCTCGGCTGCAGCTCACGCTTGTGGCTGGCCGAGGCGCCGTAGGAGTACCAGGCGTGGCCGCCGACGCGGATCCAGATCGTCGAGGCGAGCAGTTCGCCCTCGTGCTTGGCGAGGTAGAGCTTGAAGCGCTCGGGGTCCTCGCTGCTGAGCGCGCGCATCATCGTCTGGAAGTAGCTCAGCGGCCGCGGGGTGAAGTGGTCCCGTTCGGCCGTGTGCGTGTACAGCGCGTGGAACGCCGGCAGGTCGGCCTCGGTCCCCTCGGTGACCTCGACGCCGGCCTTGTCCGCCTTCTTGATGTTGCGCCGCCACTGCTGGTTGAACCCGGCGAGCAGGTCCTCGCGAGTTCGCCCGGCCAGCGGAACCTGGAACACGTACTGCGGCTGGCCGGCGGCGAACCCGGCGGTCGTCGACGGTGGGATCCACCCGGCGGCGCGCATCAGCTCGGCGACCTTCTGGCCGGCCGGGTCGACGACGTCGGGGGTGAGCGCCTGCAGCTTGGTGGCCTGGCCGTCCTTGACCGCAGCCTTGATCGTCTCCGAGCTCCACCGGCGCGTGACGACCATCGGGCCCATGCGGACGCCGAAGGCCTTGCGCGACTTCAGGTGGGCGACCATCGGGTCCAGCAGCCGGCGCAGGGACGCGGCGTCGGTCACGTCCTCCCAGGCCAGGACCGGGCCTTCGGGCAGGTACGCGAGGTACCGCTTCACCTTCGGGATCTGGCGGTAGAGCACCAGGCCGGCGCCGACGATCTTGCCGTCGGCGTCGCACCACCCGATGGACTCGCTGCGCCATTCCTTCTTCACCTGGCCCCACGAGGGGACCTGGAGGAAGCTCGCGGATCCGCGGGAGGCGACGAAGGCGAGGTGCTCGTCGGCCGTGATCGTCCGGACCGTCAACGACATGGGGAGTGGTTCTCCTGCGGGCTGCCGCCTGTGTCGCGGGCGGGTAACAAGATCGGCGGATCCACGTTATCGACCCGTGGTCCATCGCGTCCTCGATACCATCGAGGTAACTGACCGCGACCGACACGAGATGGCTTCGGGGTGCACATCAGGTCCTCCAGGGCGGCCGCGCGGCCGTCGTTGCGTGCGATCGGCCCCTTCCTCGCGGTCGTCGCACTCTTCCTCGCCACCCGGACGGCGCTGCTGCTGTTCACGGTGCGTGAGCGGGAGTTCGTGCTGCCGTCGGTCACCAACGACGTCCGCGACATCTACAGCCGCTGGTACGACGTGCTCTCGACGGGACAGTTCCCCGAGCACGACGTCATGTGGCAGTACCCGCCCGCCGCGGCGCTGGTGATCCTCGCCCCCGGGCTCCTCCCGCTCTCCTACGCGGTCGGCTTCTACTGGATCTCGTTCACGGTCGACGTGATCACCTTCGGCGTGCTGCTCGCCGCCGCGCGCCGGCGCATGGTCGAGGACGAGGTGGCCTACGCCTCGGGCGCGGCCGTCGCCCCGACCGGCCGGTGGGCGTGGGCGCGGCACCAGCCGTGGGCCGCCTGGGTGTGGACGGTCGGCGTCGCGCTCGGCGGGCCGATCGCCTACGGCCGCTACGACCTCATCGTCACCGGCGTCGCCGTCGCGGGCCTGGTCCTCCTGCTCAGCGCCGACGCGAACCCGCTCGACGGACGCAATCGCCGGTGGGCCGGCGGGGCCGTCCTGGCCTTCGGGGCGCTGCTCAAGGTGTGGCCGGCGCTGCTGTTCCTGTGCGCGGGCCCGGGCCGGCGGTGGAAGGAGTCCTGGGCCGCGGCCGTCGTCGCCGGCTCACTGATCCTGCTCGGCTTCTGGGTGACGATGCCCCACTCCATGTCCTTCCTGTCCGCCCAGGGCGGGCGCGGGGTCGAGGTGGAGTCGATCGCGGCGCTGCCCTTCCACATCGCGAGCCACCACGGGTGGAGCGGCTACGTCGCGCTGAACTACGGCTCGATGGAGTACCTCGGCCCGCACGTGAACCTCGCCGCCAAGCTGTGCCTGCTCGCCAGCGCGCTGGCCTTCGGCTGGCTGGTGCTGTGGCGGCTGACCGCGCGCACCTGGCGGGACTCCACGACGGCCGACGCCGCGCTGGTCGCGGTGCTGCTGTTCGTGATCACGAGCCGGGTGATCAGCCCGCAGTACATGGTCTGGCTGGTCGGTCTCGGCGCGGTCTGCGCGCTGCACTTCGGCCCGCGTGGCACCTCGCTGATGCGGCTGCCACTGGCGCTCGTGCTGGTCGCGACCGCCCTGACCTGCATCGAGTACCCGTACTGGTTCGACGAGCTGCTCAACGCCGAGCGCGAGGCGGTCCTGCTCGTGACGGTGCGCAACGTGCTCCTCGTCGCCGCGGCCGTGATCGGGGCCTCCCGGCTCTGGCGCAGCACCCGCGCGCCGGCGGGCGGGCAGACCGCCGGGGGCAGCCTGCGGGTCCTCGTCGCTCAGGCGGGGAGCCGCTCCCGCAGCCAGGAAATGTCCGCGCCCTGACCCGCGGCGTCGCCCGGGGTCTCGCAGACGACCGGCGCACCGGCACCGGCGATCACGGCGACCAGCTCGTCGGGGTCGATCCGGCCCTTGCCGAAGTTCTCGTGCCGGTCGCGGCCGGAATCGAAGTCGTCGCGGCTGTCGTTGGCGTGGACCAGGTCGATCCGGCCGGTGATCGCCTTCACCCGGTCCACCACGGTCGCCAGCTCCTCGCCGCCGGCGTGGGCGTGGCAGGTGTCCAGGCAGAACCCGGCGCCGAACTCGCCGACCGCGTCCCAGAGCCGGGCGAGCGCGTCGAGCTTGCGGGCCATGGCGTTGTCGCCGCCCGCGGTGTTCTCGATCAGCACCGGCAGGCGCATCTCCATGCGCTCGAACGTCTTGCGCCAGTTCTCGATGCCGACGCTCGGGTCCTCCTTGGCCAGGACGTGGCCGCCGTGCACGACCAGGCCCCGTGCGCCGATCGAGGCCGCGGCGTCGATCTGCTGCTGGAGGATCTTGCGGGAGGGCATCCGGATGCGGTTGTTCGAGCTCGCGACGTTCACCAGGTACGGCGCGTGGACGTACAGGGCGATCCCGGCGGCCTCGACGGCCTCCTTCAGCGCGGCCGCGCCGCCCGCGTAGGCGATCGTCGGCGGCTTCCAGTCCTGGGGGTCGCCGAGGAAGATCTGCACGACCTCCGCGTCGCGCGCCTTCGCCTCCGCGATCGGGTCGGCCTGGTCGACGTGGGCACCGATGGCGAGCATGGCGGCAGCCTATGCGCGCGGGCCGACACCCGGTCCGCGCAGCCGGTCGGTGGACGGATTCTCCGGTTGTCGGTGCCCCCGGTTAGTCTTGCTCCCGTTCGCCTGGCCCCTCCCGGGGTCCGGCGATCACGCGATAGCCCTCCTGTCACGGAGAGACCGTGACCGCCTGAGTCCAGAGGAGGCGATTCCAGCTATGCGTAAGTACGAACTGATGGTGATCCTCGACCCCGATCTCGACGAGCGCACCATCGCCCCGAGCCTCGACCAGTTCCTCACGGTCGTGCGCAGCGGTGGCGGCACCGTCGACAAGGTCGACCTGTGGGGCAAGCGTCGCCTGCAGTACGAGATCAAGAAGAAGGCCGACGGTTTCTACGCGGTCATCGAGCTGGCCGCGGAGCCCGCGGTCGTCAAGGAGCTCGACCGGCAGCTCAACCTCAACGAGGCCGTGCTGCGCACCAAGGTCATGCGGCCCGACGCGCGCTAGTTCGCCCGCCCGTTGATTCCCACCCGTACCTCCAACCCACCGTCCCGACACCGTTTCCTCAGCTGAGGGAGATCGGACCCAGCCATGGCAGGCGACACCGTCATCACGTTGGTCGGCAATCTCGTCGACGACCCGGAGCTGCGCTTCACCCCCAGCGGCGCCGCGGTCGCCAACTTCCGGATCGCGTCCACACCCCGGACGTTCGACCGGCAGGCGAACGAGTGGAAGGACGGCGAAGCGCTGTTCCTGACCTGCAACGTGTGGCGGCAGGCGGCGGAGAACGTCGCCGAGTCCCTGCAGAAGGGCATGCGGGTCATCGTCCAGGGCCGGCTCAAGCAGCGGTCCTACGAGACCCGTGAGGGCGAGAAGCGCACGGTGTTCGAGGTCGAGGTCGACGAGGTCGGGCCCAGCCTGGCGTTCGCGACCGCGAAGGTGAACCGCACCGCCCGCGGTGGCGGCGGTGGCGGCGGTGGCTACGGCGGCGGGGGTGGCGGCCGCGGTGGCGGCGGCCAGTCCGACGACCCGTGGGCGAGCGCGGCTCCGGCCGGTGCCGGCAACCGCGGTGGCGGCGGTGGCGGCTGGGACAGCGGCAGTGGCGGCGGCGGGTTCTCCGACGAACCGCCCTTCTAAATCCGGACCCTGATCCGGCATCCCCGGGATCACCCGCGGGGGATGACAGTCCGACTACGTCCATTCCCGCTCCGGCGGGGCTCTTAAGGAGAGCACCACGATGGCGAAGGCACAGCTCCGCAAGCCGAAGAAGAAAGTCTGCATGTTCTGCAAGGAGAAGATCAGCTACGTGGACTACAAGGACACGTCGCTGCTCCGCCGCTTCATCTCCGACCGCGGCAAGATCCGCGCGCGTCGGGTGACCGGCAACTGCACCCAGCACCAGCGCGACGTCGCGACGGCCGTCAAGAACAGCCGCGAGATGGCGCTGCTCCCGTACACGAGCACCGCGCGCTAGGGGGAGTCGAGATGAAGCTGATCCTCACCCAGGAGGTCTCGGGGCTCGGTGCTCCGGGCGACGTCGTCGAGGTCAAGGACGGCTACGGCCGCAACTACCTCGTCCCCCGCGGCTACGCGATCCGGTGGACCCGTGGCGGCGAGAAGCAGGTCACCTCGATCCGGCGGGCCCGCGAGATCCGCGAGATCGCGGACCTGGACCAGGCCAAGTCGGCCAAGGCCCAGCTCGAGGGCCTGAAGGTCACCCTGAAGGCGCGCGCCGGCGACGGCGGCCGTCTCTTCGGTGCCGTCACCGCGGCCGAGATCGTCGCCGCGATCGCGGCGTCCGGCGGCCCGCAGGTCGACAAGCGTCGGGTCGAGGTCCAGAACCCGATCAAGGCCCTCGGCGCCCACCCCGTCTCGGTCCGCCTGCACCCCGAGGTGTCGGCAACCGTCACGGTCAACGTCGTGGCGGCCTGACCGCACGCACCGCACGCACGTCCGGCGAGGCCCGCGTCCCCCTGGGGGGCGCGGGCCTCGTTGCATGTCCGGGCCTTCGTGCCTGTCGGGCTGCGCGAGGTGGCGCGGCGTCAGATCTGCTCACATAGTGGACACTCGCGGGCCCGGTCCGGCGTGTCGTCGTCACCTCGGTGTGGCTTTTCGTTTTTCTCACGTCCACATGGGTGAGGAACGCATTTGCGCAGGTCAGACGGCAAGTCGGGACGATGCCTCACCCAGTGTCCACAGCTGTGTCCCCAGACTGTGGACGACGAGAACACTGGTGATTCACGGGCGTCCCGGACTTATCCACCTGCCGTGGAAAAAGGGTGTGAACGAGGGCGCTTGTCCCGGCTTGTCCGTGTCTGTGAGCGGCCTTAGGTTCGCGCACTGTCGAACTTCGTGGGGCCCTGTACGGGGGTCCGGTGCCTCGGGGTCTCGACGATCGGAAGAACTGTCAGCGGGGCCCGGTACCAAGGTTCTCGGGCCCCGCTGACCGAGCGGGACCGGGGGAGGTACTCGATGAGCGTTGTGGAGCTCCCGCCTCCACCGCACTCGGAGTTCGAGCGCACGCCGCCGCAGGACCTGGCGGCGGAACAGTGCGTCCTCGGCGGCATGATGCTGAGCAAGGACGCGATCGCCGATGTCATCGAGTCGCTGCGCGGCGACGACTTCTACAAGCCGGCGCACCAGCTGGTCTACGACGCGATCCTCGACCTCTACGGCCGCGGCGAGCCCGCCGACGCCATCACCGTCGCCGCCGAGCTGACCAAGCGCGGCGAGATGGCCCGGGCCGGTGGCGCGCCCTACCTCCACACGCTCATCTCGTCGGTCCCGACCGCGGCCAACGCCGGCTACTACGCCCGCATCGTCCGCGAGCGCGCGATCCTGCGGCGCCTGGTCGAGGCCGGCACCCGCATCACGCAGATGGGGTACTCCGGCGACGGCGAGGTCGACGGGATCGTCGACGCCGCCCAGGCCGAGATCTACCAGGTCACCGAACGCCGCACGAGCGAGGACTACCAGCCGCTCTCCGCGATCATGGAGGGGACGCTCGACGAGATCGAGTCGATCGGCAACCGCGGCGGCCAGATGATCGGCGTCCCCACCGGGTTCGTCGAGCTCGACCAGCTGACCAACGGCCTCCACCCCGGCCAGATGGTGATCATCGCCGCCCGGCCGGCGATCGGGAAGGCGCTGGCGCTCGACACCCCGCTGCCCACCCCGACGGGCTGGACGACGATGGGTGAGGTGCAGGTCGGGGACGAGCTGATCGGCTCGGACGGCCGGCCGATCCGGGTCGTCGCCGCGACCGAGGTTCTGACCGATCGGCCGTGCTTCGAGGTCGAGTTCGACGACGGCAGCGTCCTCGTCGCCGACGCCGAGCATCAGTGGCTCACCGACACGCGCGCCTCTCGGCGCGGCTACGACGAGCCCCAGGTGCGGACGACCGCCGAGATCGCCCGCTCGCTCCGCTGCGAGACCTCCGACCGCCGGCTGAACCACAGCGTCCGGAACGCCGCGCCGCTCGCGCTGCCGGAGGCGGACCTGCTCGTCCCGCCCTACGTACTCGGTGCGTGGCTCGGCGACGGTCACTCCGACTCGGCTCGTCTGACGACCGCCGACCCCGAGATCGTCATGTTCGGAGAGGCGGAGGGTCTCCACGACTCGCTGGAGGCGGAGCTCCGCGCGCTGGGCGTCCTGGGAAATGCGCACATCCCGGTCGAGTACCTCCGGGGTTCGGAGGCGCAGCGGCGCGCTCTGCTCGCCGGTCTGCTGGACACCGACGGGACGGTGAACCGGACCGGGTCGCCCCAGTTCACCTCGACCAGCGCGGCCCTCGCCCGGGACGTCTACGAGCTGATCTGCAGTCTCGGGTACCGCGCGGGTATCTCGACGAAGCGCGTTCGCGGCCGGACCGAAGCGAGCTCGATCGCGTACACGATCACCTTCACGACCACGGACCGGGTGTTCCGCCTCGAGCGCAAGCACCTCGTGCACAAGGAGCGCTGCACCCGCCGGGAGACGACCTCGCGCACCCGGACGAGGTTCATCGTCGACGTGCGCCCGATCCCCAGTGTCCCGGTGCGCTGCGTCCAGGTCGACGCCGCGGACTCGCTGTACCTCGCGGGCCGGAGCCTGATCCCGACGCACAACTCCACGCTCGCGCTGGACTTCCTGCGCGCGGCGTCGATCAAGAGCGGCCAGACGTCGGTCGTGTTCTCGCTCGAGATGGGGCGCAACGAGATCACGATGCGACTGCTGTCGGCGGAGGCGCAGATCGCGCTGCACAAGCTGCGGTCGGGGACACTCACCGACGACGACTGGATGCGGTTGGCCCGCAAGACCGGTGAGGTCTCGGCGGCGCCGCTGTTCATCGACGACTCGCCGAACATGACGATGATGGAGATCCGGGCCAAGGCCCGGCGGCTCAAGCAGCGCCACGACCTGCGGCTGATCGTCATCGACTACATGCAGCTGATGACCTCGGGCAAGAAGGTCGAGTCCCGGCAGCAGGAGGTCTCGGAGTTCTCCCGGTCGCTCAAGCTGCTGGCCAAGGAGCTCGAGGTCCCCGTCGTCGCGCTGTCCCAGCTCAACCGTGGTCCCGAGCAACGGACGGACAAGAAGCCGATGCTGAGCGACCTGCGTGAGTCGGGATCGCTGGAGCAGGACGCCGACATCGTCATCCTGCTCCACCGTGAGGACGCGTACGAGAAGGAGTCTCCGCGGGCCGGCGAGGCGGACCTGATCGTCGCCAAGCACCGTAACGGGCCGACGAGCACGGTCACGGTGGCCTTCCAGGGCCACTACTCCCGCTTCGTGGACATGGCCCAGTAGCGGCCGGTGGCGGCCGTCGCTGTCTCACGGAGTGGGCGTCTAGTGGTTGCGGAACGTCGTCGGCGACCGCCGTTCGGCTGAACGTCCGCTAAGAGATGTGTCCGGCTCTCGCGTTCGCCCGTCCCCCGGTTTCGGACCGATTTGCGCAGGTCCGGGCGGTTTCGATCATGACCAAAGCGTCAGGTTGATCTACCCCCGGGGGGATTGAGGGGCATTCGAGTAGGGAACCGGCCTTTGATTTAGCTTCTTTGCCCGGTTATGGTCTCGGCAAGGCGTGTCACTGAGGGGACTCGCCTGGGCACGGGGGGTAGTCGGCCCCGTCGTCTCCGAAATCGGTGCGAGTGCAAAGGCTGGGCCATATGAGTTCGGCATACGGATCGCTCCCGACCCCGCGGTACAGCCGTGGGCGGCGGGTCGCAATCGTGGCGGCGTGTGCGTCGGTCCTGACCGGGACGGCGATGGCGCTGCCTGCGGCGACGTTCGCGGACGAGGCCGCCGACACCCCGCCGATCGCCGCGGTGGACCTCGCGGGCGTCAAGCTCGCCGTCCCCGACCTGGGCGTGCCCCTGCCCGACGTCGAGGTGGCGACCGACGAGCTGCCGATTGCCTCGGTGACCGATGCGCTCGGGCTCGAAGCGGTCGTCGACACCGCTCCGGAGCCGGCCGCCGAGCCGGCCGCCGAGCCCACCTCGGGCGGCGGCGACGAGGCCACGGTGAACTCGTGGTCGGTCCCGGACGCGCAGACGTCGGCCGGCGCGAAGTCGCGCAACACCGGCCGTGCGGAGCCGACCGCGGTCGCGCCCCCCGGGAGCAAGCTCGACACCGCGGCCGGCCGCGCCGTCGCGGAGGACCTGCTCACCGCCAAGACGCAGCGCCAGCTCGAGCGGCAGGCCAAGCTACGCGCCGCGCAGGTGCTCGGCACCGAGAAGTCCGCGCCCGCGACCAAGGAGGGCATGGCCCTCGCCGCACCGCTGACGGACCTGGCCTCCCGGAGCGGCGTCGACACGCTGAACCTCGCCGCCGGCGGGGGCCCGGAGTCCGCCTCCGGCGACTGGAGCCTCATGCCCGAGGCGCTCTACGCGGTGCTGCCGCTGCTGCTGGCCGGCGGTGCCGTCGTCGCCCATGGTCGCCGCAACGCCCGCGTCGCCGCCACGTCGGCCGCGGTGGTGCAGCGCCGCCGTCACGCGTCGCGGTAACCGCCTCCGCGCCCGGTCGCGTCGGTAACGAGTCAAGTCCGGACAAGAACGAGGAAATCGGACATCTCGGGTGTCGCCGAACCGCGACGCTACCCCGGTGAACCTGGGACGGAAGTGGCTGGCGAGTGGTGTTGCCGCGCTCGCGCTGGTGGGATCGGCGGCGTACGGAGCCGGCGCGGCGTCGGAACGCCGGAGCGTGGACTGCCGCGTGACCAAATGCGTCGCGATCACCTTCGACGACGGGCCGGGGCTCTACACCGACCGCCTGTTGCAGGCCCTCGACGACGCCGGCGCACGCGTGACGTTCTTCGTCCTCGGTGACGTGTCCGCGGCGCGGCCGGCTGCGCTGCGGAAGATCGCCGCCGCGGGGCACGAGATCGCCACGCACACCTGGAGCCACCGCCAGCTCACCGCGCTCACCGACGAGCAGGTGCGCAGCCAGCTGACCCGGTCCGCCGACCTGATCGAGTCGATCGTCGGCACCCGCCCGACGCTGATGCGCCCGCCGTACGGCTCGGTGAACTCGCGGGTGAAGAGCGTCCTCGGTGTGCGCGAGTGGCCGATCATCCTGTGGTCCCTCGACCCGGAGGACTGGAAGGACCGCAACGCCGACACCGTCTACCGCCGCGTCGTCGACGGCACCTCGCCCGGGGAGATCGTGCTGCTGCACGACATTCACAAGACCACCGTCGACGCGGTGCCGCGGATCCTCGCCACCCTCAAGGCCCGCGGGTACACGTTCGTCACGGTCTCCGAGCTCTACAACCGGCCCCTGGTGAACGGCGGGCTCTACTTCGACCGCCACGACGCGTACGTCGGCCCGGCCAAGGCCGGCACCCTCGCGCCCGAGCCCGGCCTCGCCCCGAAGCCGTCGCCCTCGCCGACGCCGACCGTCACTCCGTCGCCGACCGTCACTCCGTCGCCGACCGTCACTCCGTCGCCGACCCCGGCCGCGGTGGCGGAGTCGGCGGTGGCGGAGGCGCACGTCGACGAGCCCGCCGTCGAGCCGGCTGAGGTCGAGGCCGCGCCGGCCGAGGAGTCCGTGGACTAGAAGGCGAAGCCGCCGGGCCGGCCGTTGCGGTCGGCGATCAGGCCCGCGAGGGTCGAGATCGCGATCTCGGCCGGGGTCCGGGAGCCGATGTTGAGTCCGATCGGCCGGTGGACGCGGTCGATCTCGGCCGCGGGGACGCCCAGGGCCTGCAACTGGTCGCGGTGGGGCGCGGGGTGTCGGGGGTTGCCGAGCACGCCGATCCACCGGGTGGTTCCGGCGAGCGCGTCGCGCAGGACCACACCGAGGTCGTCGCGGTGATGGTCGGAGACGACGACGTCGCAGTCGGCGTCGAGGCCGGCGTCGGCGACCGCGCCCACCACGGCGGGGGCCCAGGCCCGGGCGCGCTGGGCCTGCTCCGGGTCGGGCTCGACGAGCACCCCGCGGAACCCGCAGGCGGCGCCGAAGCTCAGGAGGTGGCGGGCGGTCTCGCCGGCGAAGACGACGACCAGGCCCCGGGTGGGCGTCTCGGCCGGGGCGCCGTGTGCGACGGCGCACGTGGGGTCGACGGCGTCCGTCTCGGCCGCAGTGGTCTCGGTCAGCGTGCCCGCCGGCGGTGCCGCGGCCGCCGCGGCGCTCGCGCTCACGTACACGCCGGACCCGCGACGGGCGACGGCGAGGCCCTCCCGCTGCAGTTCGGCGAGCGCCTGGCGGACGGTCATCCGGGCGACCTGGTACCGCGCCATCAGGTCGTTCTCCCCCGGCAGGGCCCGGCCCGGGGCGTACTCGCCGCGCGCGATGCCCGACCGCAGGTCGTCGGCGATCCGGCGGTACTTCAGAGGTTTCGGGTCCTCCTGATTGGCCATCGCCGGTCGCCTCCGAAGTGAGCTCCAGGACGATCCGGGACGAACCCGGTCGAACGTGGCCTCACCGTATGAGAGAAGACCTGACCCCGGAAGACGGGCATACCCCTCCTTAATCACTCTTGACACTCGAACCGGTCGACTTTCTAATCTCTCTAGAGAACTCAGGGCGGAACGAGCGAGAGGGAGGTACTTCGTGAGCCGGACAACGGAGCGCGTCGAGTCGCCGGGCCTCCCGCTCGAGCCGCTGCCGGCCGCCGCGTCGCCCGTCCGCGACGTCCCGCCGCTCCCGACCCGGGTCCGCCGGCGGAGCGCGCCGCGGTACTGGCTGTTCCGGCTCCGCGTGGGCTGGCGTCGTCGCCTGAACGGGGACGCCGCGCTGCTCGTGCTCTGCTTCCTGCTGTTCGCCGCGACGATCGCGACCGGCGTCGGCCTCGTCGCCCAGGCGGCCTGAGCCCGCCCGCCCCCTGCGGGCGGCAAGATGTCCGGATGCTGCACTCCAGCGCCGGTCGCGCGGGCTACTACGGCATCGAGGCGCCGTTCATCCCCGCCGTTCAGGCGTTCCTCGCGCTGATCATGATGCAGGCCGGCTGGACGCAGGCCACCCGCGAGGACGGGGACAGCCAGGGCTGGTGGCTCGTCGGCTTCGGCGCGGTGCTGCTGGGCATCGCGCTCGCCTACCTGCACGCGACCCGGCGCGGCCGCTTCCGCGCGTGGTCCCGCGAGCTGGGCGCGCTCGACCTGCGCGGCGACGAGACGGTGCTCGACGTCGGGTGCGCCCGCGGCGCCGTGACGACGCTCGTCGCGGCCCGGGTGCCCGACGGGAAGGTGATCGGCGTCGACCTCTGGGCGCGCAGCGGCCTGCTCGCCGGCAGCCGCCGGGGCGCGGACGACCAGATCGCGCGCAACAACGCCCAGGCCGAGGGCGTCGCCGACCGGGTCCAGTTCGTCCCGGGCGACATCGACGACCTCGCCTCCGACGGCAACCAGTTCGACCTCGTCGTCTCCGGCGGCGGCATCGGCCGGCTCGGCTCGCCCGCGACGCGCGCGGCGGCGATCGACGAGGCGGTCCGCGTGACCCGGCCCGGCGGGCGGCTGCTGATCGCCGACGTCCGCAACACCCGTCGCTACGTGGAGCGGCTCA
Source organism: Sporichthya brevicatena (assembly GCF_039525035.1). Classification (NCBI taxonomy): domain Bacteria; kingdom Bacillati; phylum Actinomycetota; class Actinomycetes; order Sporichthyales; family Sporichthyaceae; genus Sporichthya; species Sporichthya brevicatena. The sequence continues at coordinate 64,896 of NZ_BAAAHE010000017.1, read as the reverse complement.
CCGAGCTCGGCTGCGAGGACGTGAGCTCCCGCTCCGCCGGCCCCGAGTGCTGGTACGGCGGCCCGTGGCTCCCGCTGGTCTTCGTCAGCGCCCGCAAGCCCGCATAGCCGCAACGTC
>NZ_BAAAHE010000017.1:0-64754 GCF_039525035.1 Sporichthya brevicatena | reverse complement strand
ACATCGTCGGACGTCAGCGGTGGATCAGAGCTTGGCGAGGATGTTCTCGCACGAGGAGGCGTTGACGCCCGGGCCCGGCTCGACCTCGAGCTTGGTGATGGTGCCGTCCTCGATGACCGCGGCGTAGCGCTGCGAGCGGGTGCCGAGACCGAAGCCGGCGCCGTCGAAGGTCAGGCCCATCGCGTTCGCGAAGTTCGCGTTGCCGTCGGCGAGCATCTGGATCTTGCCCTTGGCGCCCTGGACCTCGGCCCACGCGTCGAGGGTCCACGCGTCGTTGACCGCGATGCACACGACCTTGTCGACGCCCTTGCCGGCAAGCGCGTCGGCGCCCTGGACGAAGCCCGGCAGGTGCTGCTTGCTGCAGCCCGGGGTGAACGCGCCGGGGACGGCGAACAGCACGACCTTGCCGGTGCCGAGCACCTCGGCGCTGCTGACCGAGGCCGGCATGCCGTCCTCGCCGAGCACCTTCACCTCGACGTCGGGAACCTTGTCGCCCACCGCAATCGCCATACCGTCACTCCAGAGATCGGATCGCTGTCGGCCCGCTCGTCGGGCCCGTCGGCCCCGACGCTACCCAACGGTGCGCAGGACCGCGCGGGCCAGCCGCCCGGCCTGCGCGCCGTAGCCGCCACCGAACAGGGCCGCGTGGACGACGACCGGGTGGAGCTGGTGCAGGGCCACCCGGTCGCGCCAGCCGTCGCCGAGCGGGAACGCCTCGCCGTAGGCGGCGAGGATCCGCTCGAGCAGGGGGCACCCGAACAGGGCGAGCATCGCGAGGTCGGTCTCGCGGTGGCCGCCGTGCACGGCGGGGTCGATCAGGTACGCGGGCCCGGCCGCGGACCAGTGCACGTTGCCCGCCCACAGGTCGCCGTGCAGCAGGGCCGGCGGCTCGGCCGGTCCCGCCACGGCGGGCAGCACCGCGAGCACCTGCTCGACCAGCGCGGCGTCCGCGGCGTCGATCCGACCCCGGTCGACCGCGTGCTTCAGCGCGGCGCCGACACGTTGTTCGGCGTAGAGCTCGGGCCAGGTCGCCGCCGGACGGTTCGGCAACCGGAGCGATCCCAGGTAGCCGTCGCCGGTCCCGCCGAAGTGTTCGGCCCCGGCCGCGTGGGTCGCGGCGAGCGCACGGCCGAACTCCTCGGCCGCCGCCGGCGTGGGCCGTCCCGGCTCGATCCACTCGAGCACGAGCGCGTCGTCGGTGACGTCGAGGACCGCCGGCACCGGCGCCCCGCCCGCGGCCCCGAGCCGCCGCAGCCCGTCGGCCTCGGTGCGGAAGAAGTCGGCGGGTGCGCCCGGTCGCGTCTTCGCGAACACGACCCGGCCGTCGGCAGGGTCAGCCGGGTCGCGCGGCACATGTCGCCTCCGCCGACCGGCACCGCCGCAGCGACGTCGACCCCGAGCGCCGTCGTTGGAGATGTCATCTCCACCGAATCAGCCCTCCGCCGTTGGAGATGTCATCTTCAGTGCAGCTGGGTCTTCAGTTCGGCGATCAGGCCGTCGCACGCGCGCTCGACCTGGTCGAGGACGAGCTGGTAGTCCGCGGTCGTGCCGCCGTAGGGGTCGGGGACGTCGAGGTCGTCCTCGCCGGCCTCCGGGTCGTAGGAGCGCAGCATGCGGACGCGGTCGCCGATCTCGGGATCGGGCGCGAGCCGGCGGAGATCGCGCCGGTTGTTCGCGTCGAGCGCGATCACCAGGTCGTAGTCGTCGTAGAAGCGCGGGACGAACTGCCGCGCGGTGTGGGTGTCGTCATAGCCGTTGGCGACGAGCATCGCCCGCGCCGGCGGGTGCGCGCCCTGCCCGACGTGCCAGTCGCCGGTGCCCGCGCTCTCGACGAAGACGCGGTCGTCGAGACCGGCCTCGGCGAGCTTGTGCCGCAGCACCGCCGCCGCCATCGGGGAGCGGCAGATGTTGCCGAGACAGACCATGCAGATGCGATAAGCCACGGGTTCATCCTGCCCCGGTAGGTTGAGGGACTTCACAAGTCCATATCCGCGGGAGCTCGGGCCACCGGGCTGAGAGGGCAGCTGACGCGCTGCCGACCGCCTGAACCTGACCGGGTAATTCCGGCGTAGGGAGTTCGCCATGTCCATGACCATGGAACCGCCGGCCGTCACCTCCGAGGGCGACAGCAGCGGCGACACCAACGAGAACCGGCCCGCGTTCTCGAAGACCTACCTCCAGGGGTCGCGTCCTGATCTGCGCGTCCCGATGCGGGAGGTGCACCTGACGACCGGCGACTCGGTCGTCCTCTACGACACCTCGGGTCCGTACACGGACGCGTCGGTGACGACCGACATCCGCCGCGGCCTCGACCCGCTGCGTGCGGCCTGGATCCGCGAGCGGGGTGACGTCGTCGAGTACGAGGGCCGTCCGGTCTCGCACATCGACGACGGGTACAAGGACGACGAGCGCCGCGCGGCCGGCCTGCGTAACCTCGACGCCGTCTTCACCGGCGGCCGTCAGCCGCTGCGGGCGACGGACCCGAGCAAGCCCGTCACGCAGCTGCACTACGCGCGGCAGGGGATCATCACGCCCGAGATGGAGTTCGTGGCCCTGCGCGAGGGCTGCGAGCCGAGCTTCGTCCGCGACGAGATCGCCCGCGGCCGCGCGATCCTCCCGGCGAACGTGAACCACCCGGAGAGCGAGCCGATGATCATCGGCCGCAACTTCCTGGTGAAGATCAACGCGAACATCGGCAACTCCGCCGTCGCCTCCACCATCGAGGAGGAGGTCGAGAAGATGACGTGGGCGACCCGGTGGGGCGCCGACACCGTCATGGACCTCTCGACCGGGCGGAACATCCACACCACACGCGAGTGGATCATCCGGAACTCGCCGGTGCCGATCGGCACGGTCCCGCTGTACCAGGCGCTGGAGAAGGTCGACGGCAAGGCCGCCGAGCTGACCTGGGAGATCTACCGCGACACCCTGATCGAGCAGTGCGAGCAGGGCGTCGACTACTTCACCGTCCACGCCGGCGTGCGCCTGGCGTACGTGCCGCTGACGGCGAAGCGCAAGACCGGCATCGTCTCCCGCGGCGGCTCGATCATGGCCGCGTGGTGCCTCGCGCACCACCAGGAGTCGTTCCTCTACACGCACTTCGAGGAGATCTGCGAGATCCTCGCGCAGTACGACGTCTCGTTCTCCCTCGGCGACGGCCTGCGCCCGGGCTGCACCGCGGACGCCAACGACGCCGCACAGTTCGCGGAGTTGCAGACGCTCGGCGAGCTCACCGAGATCGCGTGGCGCCACGACGTCCAGGTGATGATCGAGGGCCCCGGCCACGTCGCGATGAACAAGATCAAGGAGAACATGGACCTCCAGTTGGAGGTCTGCAAGGAAGCGCCGTTCTACACGCTCGGCCCGCTGGTCACCGACATCGCGCCCGGGTACGACCACATCACCTCCGCGATCGGTGCGGCGATGATCGGCTGGTTCGGCACCGCGATGCTCTGCTACGTCACGCCGAAGGAGCACCTCGGGCTCCCGAACAAGGACGACGTGAAGACGGGCGTCATCACCTACAAGATCGCCGCGCACGCCGCCGACCTCGCGAAGGGTCACCCCGGCGCGCACGCGTGGGACGACGCGCTCTCCGACGCCCGCTTCGAGTTCCGCTGGGAGGACCAGTTCAACCTGGCCCTCGACCCGGATACCGCGCGGGAGTTCCACGACGAGACGCTCCCCGCCGCCCCGGCGAAGACGGCGCACTTCTGCTCGATGTGCGGCCCGCACTTCTGCTCGATGCGGATCACGCAGGACGTGCGCAAGTACGCGGAGGAGAAGGGCCTTGACGAGGCGTCCGCCCTCGACGCCGGCATGGCGGAGATGTCGGACCGCTTCCGCGCCCAGGGCGACCGGGTCTACCTGCCGCTGGCGGACTGACCCACCGCGCCCGTCCCCGGACGTGAAAAAAAGGGTGACACCCCTTACTGCGGAGTAAGGGGTGTCACCCTTTTTTGCACGCGTTGCAGGACAGGCGGCGTCAGTCGCCCATGAGCTTCTTCGCCGCGTCCTTCACGTTCTCGCCGGCCTTCTTGACCTGAGCCTTGGCCTGGTCGCCCTGGCCCTCGGCCTGCATGTCGCGGTCGCCGCCCATGCGGCCCGCAGCTTCCTTCGCCTTACCGGCGGCGTCGTCGATGGCGTTGCCCAGCTTGTCGGTGGCACCCATGGTTGGGCTCCCTTCTCTCCTGCGCCGGGGGAGTGCCCGGCACGGAGCAGGACTGCCCGCCCCGCGGCCGGTCAATCGGCGGGGCACCTCACACCCGGGGAATGTCGGCCCGGAGAGGTCAGTCGACGACCTTGCTGACCATGCTCAGCGGCCAGCTCACGAGCGTCACGACGAGGGCCCCGAGCAGGGCGGCGCCGAAGCCGTCGACATGGAACGGGACGTCGAGCGCGTCGGAGATCGCGCTGGTCAGCAACAACATCAACGCGTTGATGACGAAGATGAACAACCCGAGCGTGACGATGATGAACGGCAGCCCGACGAGCGTGGCGATCGGCTTCACCACCGCGTTCACCACGCCGAAGATGGCCGCGACGAGCAGCAGGATCAGGAGCTTGTCGCCCCAGCCGTCGTCCTCGGGCCCCGTGGTGTTGAGGGTGATGCCGCTCACGACGGCCGCCGCCACCCAGAGGGCGGCGGCATTGATGCCGAGCCGGATCGCCAGGTCCTTCATCTCGGCTCCTCACGGGCGAGCTGGTGCGCGAATCACTGCGAGAACTCCTCGATCGTGTCACGTGAGGCCCCGCACACCCCGCAGGCCGCGTTTTGGCCACGCGCGCGCCCGGGCAGGGGACTGCCATGCGTGTTTCAGCGGGACGACTGCTCGCCGGGGTCGGCGCCGGTGCCCTGGCGGTCGTCGCGGTCGGCCTGGGGCCGAACGTGGCGTCCAACGCGGCCCCGACGGCGGCCCCGAACGAGGCGTCCGCCGCGCCGACGGTCGGGTCGTGCGTCGACGGGGACAAACAGTCGGCGGAGTGCGCCGACCCGGCGGCGGTGTACGAGGTCCTCGCGACCGCGAGGTCCGCGCCGGGCTGCCCCACCGGGGACTACTTCTTCGCCGAGGCCGCCGGGCGGGGTTCCGACGGCCTCTGCCTCGGCTACAACGTGTCGGTCGGCGACTGCGTCCAGGACGACCCCGAGAGCCCGCGGCGCGTGCCGTGCGCCCCGGAGGTTCTGACGCCCACCTTCCGGGTCGTGCAGGTCGTCGACGGCCGTGCCACCGCGAAGGCCTGCCGGGACAGCGACGCCGGGCCGGTCGCAGCGCTCACCTACTCGGTCCCCAAGCGCACCTTGTGTCTGGAGCATCTGCCGGTCGCCAGCCGGTAACTTGCCGCCCATGGCGGGCCCCCGGATTCGGCAGGCGATCAATGACATCCCTGGTTACAAGCCTGGCCGCGTACCGCCGGGCGGGGCGGCGTTCAAGCTGTCCTCGAACGAGAACCCCTACCCGCCGCTCCCGGCGGTGCTGGAGGTGCTCGCCGGCGCCGCGACCGAGATCAACCGGTACCCGGACCTCGCCGCGACGGCGCTGGTGAACGCACTGTCCGAGCGGTTCGGCGTGCCGGTGGACGACATCGCGACCGGCACCGGCTCGGTCGGCGTCGCGCAGCAGCTCCTCCAGGCCACGACCGGGCCGGGTGACGAGGTCGTCTACGCCTGGCGGTCGTTCGAGGCGTACCCGATCCTCGTCCAGATCGCCGGCGGCACCTCGGTGCGCGTCCCGCTCACCCCGGACGCGCGGCACGACCTACCGGCGATGGCCGCCGCGGTCACCGACCGGACCCGGCTGATCTTTCTGTGCAGCCCCAACAACCCCACCGGACCGGCGATCCGGCGGGACGAGCTGACCGAGTTCCTCGACGCGGTCCCCACCGACGTGCTGGTCGTGCTCGACGAGGCCTACCGGGAGTTCGTCACCGACCCCGAGGTGCCGGACGGGGTCGACGTCTACCGCGAGCGGCCCAACGTCGCCGTGCTGCGCACCTTCTCGAAGGCGTACGGCCTCGCGGGCCTCCGGGTCGGCTACGTCATCGCCCCGCCGCAGGTCGCGGCGGCGGCGCGGGCGTGCGCGGTCCCGTTCGGGGTGTCCGTGCCGGCCCAGGCGGCGGCGGTCGCGTCCCTGCAGGCGGAGGACCAGCTGCGGGCGCGCGTGGCCGACCTGGTCGCCGAGCGGACGCGGGTCGTGCAGGCGCTGCGGGACGCCGGGTGGGAAATGCCCGAAACGCAAGGAAATTTCGTTTGGCTCCCGATTGGCGTGGGCAGTAGCGAGTTCGCAGCGACCTGCGAGGCCGCCGGCGTGATGGTGCGTCCCTTCGAACCGGAGGGCGTCCGGATCACCGTCGCCACCCCCGAGATCGACGACCGCTTCCTGGCCGTCGCCACCCGCCCTCGGTGATCGCGTGAGGACGTTGCTCCGAATGGGTTACACCACGCTGTCGAGGCCTGGGACACGCGCGCTCACACGCCGGGGATTAGGCCGAATTGATCACGGAGCGAAATTAATTGGCCACAACGCGGCGTGACGATGAACACGTCTCACATCACGTAACGGAGTGGATTTCCGGAATCGGCGCAGGTGAGCGCAGTGTTCCGCATCGCTCCCGTGATCGTGCAATGTCACGTTGTGTCACAGGGTTTTCTCAGGAGCCAGTTTTGGCCGTTTCGGCACGGGCGTGCCCCGTGACGAACTGGTAGAAACAGGCGGCACGACACGGGGCTTCAGGACGTCGGCCGTCTTCGGCGACGCCGCGACTTTGATGAGGTTGAGATGCGAGTTCGTTCTTCTGTTGGACCCACCGGGCGGCATCGCTCGGCGTCGTCCGGCATGACGCCGACAGTTCGTCGGCTGACGTTGGCATGCGCTGCGGGCGTCGGTCTCGTCGTCCTGCAGGCGGCCGGCGTGGCCACGACCGCGCAAGCCTCCACCGCCCCCGCCGGGGCGCCCGCCAAGGACTTGACGCAGCGCTCCGGCATGGCCATCACCTTCGACGGTGGCGCCCCGGTGGCGCCGGCCGAGCAGGAGCAGCAGGACAAGGCCTCCATTCCCTTCGCCCCGGTGAAGAAGGAGAGCCTGATCGACGGCCTGGACCTCGACCTCTCGCCGCTCCTCGGCGAGCTGGACGAGGACGACGAGGACGAGCTGCTCGGCCTCGGCCACATCCTCGACCTGGCGGAGCCGGGTGAGGGCGCCGAGGGCGGCGACGGCTCGATCCTCAGCCTCCTCGGTGAGGCCCACACCAACGGCGACAACTCCGGTGGCGACGGCGGCCTGATCGACGTCGTCGACGGCGGCCACATCCAGGGCGAGAACTCCGGTGGCGACGCCAACCCCATCGCCGTCGGTGGCAACGACCAGGGTCCCGAGGGTCCCGACGCCGTGGCGCCCCGCGTCGCGACCGCCGGCGTCGACGTGCTCGGCCTCATCGTCCTCGGTGACGGCACCAACGACAGCCCGCTGCAGCTCGGCGAGGACGGCAACGACGGCGAGGGCAGCATCCTCGCCATCGGCAACGGCGGCGACGGCAAGTCGGTCGCCCCGCGCTTCGCGACGGCCGGCGACGACGGCGCCCTGATCTCCATCGGCAACGGTGGCGACGGTGGCCTGCTCCCGAACAAGGGTGGCGACGGCGTCATCCTCGAGATCGGCGAGGGCGCCGACGGCGGTGCGCACGACGACGCGAACGGCGGCAACGGCGGCGTCGTGTCCGTCCTGAACGTCGTCACGTTCGACCCCAAGGACGGCAAGCTCATCACCCTGCTCGACAAGGACGCCCCTGACGGTCCGTCAGGCGCGGACGTCGCCCGCACGCTGGCTGAGCCGCGGGTCGACACCGACGGCGGCCTGCTGGGCACCGGCCTCCTCGAGGACGGCCTCATCTCCATCGCCAACGGCGAGAAGGGCAACGCGGACCCGAGCCAGGGCGACGTCGGCCCCGGCGGTGACGGCGCGCTGCTCAACATCGGCAACGGTGGTGACGGTGGCCAGATCGGCCCCGGCGTCGGTGGCGACGGTGGCCTCATCTCGGCCCTCAACGGCCTGATCCGCAAGCCCCCGGCGGACGCGAAGATCCCGACCTCCGGCGGCGACGGCAACCTGATCTCGATCCTCGACATCGAGCAGTCGGTCCCGAAGAACTCCGGCGGCGACGGCACGCTCGTCACCGTCCTCACGGGCGGCAGCCAGGACGTCGTCGAGGAGCTCCTCGACGCGGTCGGCGACGTGCTCGACGAGGTTGTCGACGGTGTCGGCCTCCTCCTCGACGACGTGCTCAGCGCGGACCTCGGTGCGGAGCTCGGCGAGACCGTCGACACCCTGCTGGACGAGCTCGGCGAGGCGCTCGACCTCGGCAGCGTCCAGACCTCCGCTCCGGCCGAGGACGACCCGGTCGGCGGCGAGGGCAACCTTCTGACGATCGCTCAGCTCGGCCCGGGTGCGGGCAAGGCTGAGGGCTCCGGCGGCGACGGCGGCCTGAGCAACATCCTGAACCTGGAGCCGAAGGAGCCCAAGAGCGACGGCTCCGGCGGCGACGGCGGCATCCTCAACCTGCTCAACAACCCGGGTGGGCGTACGTGGAGCGACGCGAGCCTGCGCACCTCCTCGAAGACCCCGGGCGACGAGCTGCGTCCGACCGGCCAGATGGCCCCGGTCGAGGACCCGCCCTCGAGCGACGACGGCCCCCAGGGCGGTAACGGCGGCGACGGCGCGGTCGGCAACATCGGCAACGGTGGCGACGCCAAGGGCACCGCGACCGGCAACGGTGGCAACGGCACCATCGCCGGCGTCGGCAACGGTGGCGACGACAAGGGTTCCTCCTCCGGCAACGGTGGCAACGGCACCGGCGTCGAGGCTGGCACCGGTGGTGGCGACAAGGGCTCCGAGAGCGGCAACGCCGGCAACGGTGGCGTCGCCGAGGTCTCGAAGGCCGGGTCCTCGGACCGCGGCCACAACCACGGTGGCGACGGCACGGTCGCGGGCGTCGGCAACGGCGGCGGCGGCGCGAAGCCGAACTCCGACGGTGCGCGCAACGCGAACCCGGCCAACGGCGTCTCGGGCGCCACGGGCGCGCTGCTCAACGCCGGCAACGGCGGGCGCTCCTCCGGTGGCGGCACGGGCAACGGCGGTGCGGGCACGCTCGTCGACGCGGGCCTCGGCGGCAACGCCGGTGGCGGCAACGGCAGCGACGGCACGGGCGGCATCCTCAACGCCGGCAACGGTGGCGACGGCGCGGCGTCGAGTGACGGTGCCGGTGACGGCAGCGACGCCGAGCGCAAGGGCCTGATCAACATCGCCAACGGTGGCGACGCGATGTCCGACGGCTCCGGCTCCGGTGGCGACGGCTCGCTCGTCGAGGCCGCGACCGGTGGCGTCGGCGAGAACGACGACCACTCCGGCGACTCGGACAACCCGAAGACCGCGGGCAAGCCGGCCGACGGTGGCCTCCTCGCCCTCGGCAACGGCGGTAACTCCTCGGGCAACGGTGACGGCGGTTCGGCCGCGGTCGTCGGTGCGGCCAACGGCGGCAACGGCAAGCACGAGGAGAACGACAACAACCCGAACAGCGACGACGACACCAGCGGTGGTGGCGACGGCGACGGCGACGACGACGGCGTCCTGCCGGGCGGCGACGGCGCGCTGATCTCCCTGTTCAACGGCGCGGACAACGGCAAGAACCACCTCATCGAGATCGGCAACGGCAACAAGCCGCTGGTCGACGTCGCGAACGGTGGCCCCGGTGCCGGCACCCCGGCCGGCGCGAACGACGCTCCGGGCGTCCACATCGGCAACGGCGGCGCGGGCGGCAACGTCGGCTCCGACGAGCCGAGCGACGACGACTCGGGCACGTACAACGAGGGTCAGATCATCGAGGCCTTCAACGCGGCGGACGCCGACGGTGCGGGCCCGGACAAGGGCGACATCCCGCTCATCTCGGTCGCCAACGCCGGTGACGGCGCGGGCGCCAACACCGGTCCGGACACCGGCCGCAGCCCCGGCGCGATCGACGTCGGCAACGGCGGCAACTCCGGCAACACCGGCGGCCCTGCTCCGCACTCGCTGCCGACCCTCATCGAGATCGCCAACGGCGGTAACGGTGGCGGCCTCGACGGCGACGGTGGCGACAGCAACATCGTCCGCGCGGGTGAGGGTGGCGACGGCTCCGCCGGCGCCGGTCACTCCGGTGGCGACGGTGGTTCCGTGGCGGTCGTCGGCGCCGGCAACGGTGGCGACGGTGGCGCGGGCGACGAGTCCGGCGAGAACGGCGGCGACGTCGTCCTGGTCGGCCTCTACAACGGTGGCCCCGGCGGTAACGGCACCGGTGGCAAGGGTGGCGACGGTGGCCCCGGCGGCATCACCTCGATCGTCAACGGCGGCGACGGCGGCACCGGCCCCGGCGACGACGACGGCGGCCGTGGTGGCCCGGCTGACGGCCTGGTCAGCGTCGGCAACGGCGGCGACGGCATCCCGGGCAGCCCGTACGACGGTGGCTCCGGCGGTGGCATCGGCATCGGCAACGGTGGCGACGTCGGCGAGGTCCAGGTCAACGTCACCCCGCCGAGCGCCGGTGGCGTCGAGGTCGAGGAAGAGCTTCCGGCGACCGGTGGCAGCGCGGACGGTATGGGCGCGGCGGCCGGCCTCGGTGCGGTGCTCATGCTCGGTGGCGCGGCTCTCCGCCGTCGCTTCCGCGACTAGGACCCGCATCGCGCAAAACTGAACACAACGGACAACACGAACTCCCCCGTCGGCCTCGGCCGGCGGGGGAGTTCGCGTTGGGGGCGTGTGAGCGGCCCAATGTCACCGCGGGAACGGGTGCGAGTGGATACCGTGGATCTTCGGTGAGGTCTTCCTGACGGGAGTGGCCGTGACCCCTGACGACGCCGTCGAACTCGTGCAACTGCTCACGCCCGAGGGCGAGCTGGTCGAGCATCCGGAGTACCGGGTCGAGTTCAGTGATGAGGAGCTACGGGGGCTGTACCGCGACCTCGCACTCGTTCGCCGCATCGACGCCGAGGCGACCGCGTTGCAGCGCCAGGGCGAGCTCGGGATCTGGGCCTCCCTGCTCGGGCAGGAGGCGGCGCAGATCGGCTCGGGCCGCGCGATGGGCCCGAACGACCACGTCTTCCCGACCTACCGCGAGCACGGCGTCGCGTGGTGCCGTGGGGTCGACCCGCTCAAGCTGCTCGGCCTGTTCCGCGGTGTCGACATGGGCGGCTGGGACCCCGAGGAGCACCACTTCCACCTGTACACGATCGTCATCGGCGCGCAGACGCTGCACGCGGTCGGCTACGCGATGGGCATCCAGCGCGACGGCATGACCGGCGACGCCGACCCGGCGCGCAACGCGGCTGCCGTCGCGTACTTCGGCGACGGCGCGACCAGTCAGGGCGACGTCAACGAGGCCTTCATCTGGGCGGCGGTGAACAACGCCCCGGTCGTCTTCTTCTGCCAGAACAACCAGTGGGCGATCTCCGAGCCGCTCGAGCGGCAGTCGCGCATCCCGCTCTACCAGCGGGCCCGGGGCTTCGGCTTCCCCGGCGTGCGCGTCGACGGCAACGACGTCCTCGCGACCTACGCGGTCACGCAGGCGGCGCTGGCCCGAGCCCGGGAGGGCAGCGGTCCCACGTTCATCGAGGCGTACACGTACCGGATGGGCGCGCACACCACCTCCGACGACCCGACGCGGTACCGCATCGCCGCCGAGGTCGAGTCGTGGAAGCTCAAGGACCCGATCGAGCGGCTGCGTTCCTACCTGATCCGTACCGGCAAGGTCGACCAGGCGTGGTTCGAGGCGCTCGAGCAGGAGTCGGACGAACTCGCCAAGCACATCCGCTCCGGTTGCATCGAGATGCCGGACCCGGACCCGTTGTCGATGTTCGACCACGTCTACGCCGACCCGCATCCGCCGCTGGCGCGGCAGCGCGACGCGTTCGCCGCCTACCTGGCGTCGTTCGAGGGTGTGGAGGAGGAGCAGTGACGAGCACACCGGTGTCGAGCACGGCGGCCGCGGCTCCCGCGGCCGGCCAGACGACGACCCTCGCCAAGGCGATCACGATGGGCCTGCGCGCCGCGATGGAGCGCGACCCGAAGGTCGTCCTGATGGGTGAGGACATCGGCAAGCTGGGTGGCGTCTTCCGCGTCACCGACGGACTGCAGAAGGACTTCGGCGAGGACCGCGTCATCGACACCCCGCTCGCCGAGTCCGGGATCCTCGGCACCGCGATCGGCATGGCGCTGCGCGGCTACCGCCCGGTGTGCGAGATCCAGTTCGACGGCTTCGTCTTCCCGGCCTTCGACCAGATCGTCTGCCAGCTCGCGAAGATGCACGCGCGGTCCAAGGGGCACTCGAAGCTGCCGGTCGTCGTGCGCATCCCCTTCGGTGGGGGCATCGGTGCGGTCGAGCACCACTCCGAGTCGCCCGAGGCGTACTTCGCCCACACCGCCGGCCTGCGCGTCGTCGCGTGCTCCAACCCGGTCGACGCCTACTGGATGATCCAGCAGGCCATCGCCTCCGACGACCCCGTCATCTTCTTCGAGCCGAAGCGGCGCTACTGGGAGAAGTCCTCCCTCGACGTCTCGGCCGGGCCGCCGCCGGAGGGGCTCGACCAGGCGCGCGTGGTCCGCGAGGGCGCGGACATCACGGTCGCGGCCTACGGACCGATGGTGAAGGTCTGCATGGACGCCGCGTCCGCCGCGGCGGAGGACGGCACGAGCATCGAGGTGCTCGACCTCCGTTCGCTCTCACCGCTCGACATGGACACGATCGTCGCGTCGGTGCGCCGCACCAGCCGGCTCGTCGTCGTCCACGAGGCACCGGTGACGCTCGGCATGGGCGCGGAGATCGCAGCCGCGGTCACCGAGGCCTGCTTCCACCACCTCGAGGCGCCGGTGCTGCGCGTGGGCGGGTTCGACACGCCCTACCCGCCGTCGCGGATCGAGGAGGAGTATCTGCCGGACCTCGATCGTGTGCTCGACGCCGTGGACCGCTCGCTCGCGTACTGAATCGTCGAAGGGAAGGTCGCAGGTGGCTCGTCGCCAGTTCAAGCTCCCCGACGTCGGTGAGGGTCTCACCGAGGGCGAGATCCTGCAGTGGTTCGTCCAGGTCGGCGACCGCGTGACGACCAATCAGACCCTGGTCGAGATCGAGACGGCCAAGGCCGCGGTCGAGCTCCCCAGCCCGTACGAGGGCGAGGTCGTCGAACTGCTGGCGAGCGTCGGCGACATGGTCGACGTGGGTGCTCCGATCATCACCATCGAGACCGAGCCGGGATCCGCGCCGGCGGCCCCGTCCGAGGCGCCGGCCGTGCCGGCGCAGGCCGCGGTCGCCGAGGCGATGGGTGGTGCCGACGAGGAACCCGCGGTCGCCGCCGGTCTGATCGGCGGCGAGGCGCCGGGCGGGCGCACCGCCGTCCTCGTCGGGTACGGGCCGCGGAACACGACGGCGAAGCGTCGCCCGCGACGCGCAGTCCACGACGGAGCTCACCAGCCGCCGCCCGCGGGCGACCCGGAGGTCCCCGGCGGTCCGCTCGGCAGCGAGGGCGTGAAGCCGGTGCGCCACGGCGGCCTCGAGGTCGGTCGCCTGGTCGAGGCCCGCGAAGCCCCGCACGCCGGCTCGGCCGTCCCGGCCCGCACCATCGCGGTCGAGGAGCAGGGCGAGATCGGCAAGGTCACCGTCCTGGCCAAGCCGCCGGTCCGCAAGATGGCGCGCGACCTCGGCGTCGACCTGCGCACGGTGACCCCGACCGGCCCGGGCGGGACCATCACCCGCGCCGACGTCGCCGCGGCGGCCGGGCCCTCGGCCGTCTCCCTCGCCGGGGAGTCGCGCCCGTCGACCGCCCGCGAGGAGCGGATCCCGATCAAGGGCGTCCGCAAGATGACGGCGCAGGCGATGGTGACGAGTGCGTTCACCGCGCCGCACGTCACGGAGTTCGTCACCGTCGACGCGACGCGCACGATGGACTTCGTCGAGCAGTTGAAGAAGCACCCCGGCATGGCCGGCATCAAGGTCTCGCCGCTGCTCGTCCTCGCGAAGGCCGTGTGCCTCGCGGTGCGCAACACCCCCGAGGTGAACGCGACGTGGGACGAGCAGGCGCAGGAGATCGTCCTCAAGCGGTACGTGAACCTCGGCATCGCCGCGGCCACCCCGCGCGGGCTGATCGTCCCGAACATCAAGGACGCGGACGCGATGTCCTGGCCGGAGCTCGCCACGGCGCTCAACCAGCTCACCGAGACCGCGCGCGCCGGGCGCACCGCGCCGTCGGACATGGCCGGCGGCACGTTCACCATCACGAACGTCGGCGTGTTCGGCGTGGACACCGGAACGCCGATCATCAACCCCGGCGAGTCCGCGATCCTCGCCTTCGGCGCGATCAAGCCGCAGCCGTGGGTCGTCGAAGGCGTCGTGATGCCCCGTCAGGTGACGACGTTGGCGCTGTCCTTCGACCACCGGATCGTCGACGGTGCGGCCGGGTCGAAGTTCCTCGTCGACGTCGCCAACGTCATCGAGAACCCCATCGCGGCCCTGCTCTTCTGAGGGCGGGCAGGATGGGGGGATGAGGGTCTGCCTGGTCCAGCTCGAGGTCAACCTGGCGCAGCCGCTCGCCGAGCGGGTGGCGCAGGCGTGCGAGACGGTGCGGAGCTGCGCCGGGGCCGACCTGGTCGTGCTCCCGGAGCTCTGGCCGCAGGGCGCGTGGGCGTACCGCGAGTGGGAGCAGACGGCGGAGCCGCTCGACGGGCCGACGGTCGCCGCGCTCGCCCAGGCGGCCAAGGACGCCGGCGTCATGCTGCACGGCGGATCGGTCGTCGAGCGCGCGGGGGACGACCTGTTCAACACCTCCGTGCTCCTCGGTCCGCACGGGGACCTGCGCGCGATCTACCGCAAGATCCACCGCTTCGGCTTCGCCGAGGGGGAGGCCGCGGTGATGACCGCGGGCGACGAGTTCCTGACCGTGACCGGTGGCGAACTGACGATGGGTGTCGCCACCTGCTACGACCTCCGGTTCCCGGAGCTGTTCCGGCGCCTCACCGAGGCCGGGGCGCAGATGTTCGTCATCGCGTCGTCGTGGCCCGAGCGGCGCCTCGAGCACTGGCGCCTGCTCACGCGCGCGCGGGCGGTGGAGAACCTCGCGTACGTCGTCGCCGCCGACGCGTGCGGTGAGCACCACGGCGTGCGGCAGGCCGGGCACAGCGTCGTCATCGACCCGTGGGGCGAGGTCGTGGCCGAGGCCGGCACCGAGCCCACGGTGATCGACGTCGAGATCGACCCGGCCCGCGTCGAGCAGGTGCGGGCCGACTTCCCGGCGCTACGCGACCGGCGACTCTGACGCAGTCGAGCCCGCAGAATCTGACGACGCCTCAGCTTCTGATGGAGCGTCGGACTCGGTCGGATCCCCGAAGCGCCGTGCGAGATGCGCGCGCACGAGGCGCTTGGCCTCGCCCAGCACCGCCTGGTCGCCGTTCGGGTCACGCTCGAACGCGTAGCGGGTCAGGACGTCGGCGATCTTGACGGCGATGACCATGTCCAGCTCGAGGTCGACGTCCTCCGCCACGTCGACCGTCGGCCGGATCAGCTTCACGAAACGCTCGGCGACGACGCTGTCGTTGTCGCGCACCGGGTCGAGCAGATGAAGATCCGCAACGTCGCCGAAACGGATCGTCTGGAAGCCCGGGATGTCGTGGTGCATCGCGACATAGGCGTCGAGCACGGCGTTGGTGAGGTCCCACCAGGTCGTGTGCTCCTTCGACCCCGCGAGGTCCGTGAGGCGCTCGGTGAAGCGCTCCAGGTTCCGCAGGGCGACGGCACGGACGACCGCCTGCTTGTCCGGGAAGAACTGGTACAGCGAGCCGATCGAGACGTCTGCGCGCTCGGCGATCAGCGTCGTCGTCAGCGCGTCGTACCCGACCTCGGCGACGAGTTGCTGGGCGGCGTCGAGCATCCGCTGGACACGCTCGACGCTGCGACGCTGCATGGGTGCGCGTCGGAGTGGCTGCAGCGGTGTCCCGGAGCCGGTCTCGAAGTGCTGGAGGGTCATGGACCTCGTCCTCGCCTGTCGGGGGAGACCGCCGGCGGTAGCGGTGTCGTCCAAGATCTTCTTTCTACAAAGCCCGAAGATTACTCCTGCTTGTGCACCGACGCGCTACTCGGTCCTCACCGACGGCTCGCCGACCAAGATCATCTTTGCCACTTTTCGGGCGGAAAACGAGATCGCCACGCCCGTCCGATTTGTGCAACTGACGAGGCATCGGAAAACGGGAGAGCAGCATGGGGCTGGTGATGGCGCTCGTGTTGCTCGCCGTCACACTTGCGGCAGCCATCGTGCGTCCGCCCCGGTTCACCGAGGCGGTCGTCGCGGTGCCCGCCGCCGCGCTGTGCGTCCTCGGCCCGACGAACGTGCGGACCGCCGCCGACGAGGTCGAGGCGATCGCGCCGACGCTCGGCTTCCTCGCCGCCGTGCTCGTGCTGGGGCGGTTGTGCGCCCGGGAGGGCCTGTTCCGGTGGGCCGGTGCGGTGCTCTCGGCCGCGGCCCGGGGGCGCCCGTCCGCCTTGCTGGCGTGGGTGTTGTTCGTCGGGACAACGATCACGACCGTGCTGAGTCTGGACGCGACCGTCGTGCTGTTCACGCCGGTCGTGATCGCGGCGGCAGTGCGCGTCCGGACCCCCGCCCGTCCGCACCTGCACGCCACCGTGCACCTGGCGAACTCGGCGTCGCTCCTGCTGCCGGTCTCGAACCTGACGAACCTGCTGGCCTACGAGGCGAGCGGTCTTTCGTTCGCGAGGTTCGCGGCGCTCATGGCGCTGCCGCTGCTCGTCGTGCTGGTGGTGGAGTACGTCGGGACGCGGGTCTGCTTCGCGGGCGACCTGCGGCCGGCCGCGACCGCGCCGGTACCGGACCGTACTGCCGGGCCGGACGAACGCGCGCCGGTCCTCGCACTCGCGGTCCTCGTCGTCACCCTCGCCGGGCTGGTGGCGAGTTCGCCGCTCGGCATCCACCCGGGCTGGGTGGTCGCGGCCGCCGCGCTGGTGCTGGCGGGGAAGCAGTGGCGGGGCGCCGGGCCGACACCGGTCGACCTGGTCCGCTGGTGCGAGCCGGGGTTCCTGCTGTTCGTGGCCGCGCTCGCCGTCGTCGTGCGCACGGCCACCGACGAGGGCCTGGGCGACGTCGTCGACGGGCTCGTCGACCAGCCCGACACCCTCGCGGGGCTGCTGGTGATCGCGGTCGTCGGCGCCGTCGCCGCCAATCTGCTCAACAACCTGCCCGCGACGTTGCTGTTGCTCCCGTTCGTCGCGCCGAGCGGCAGCGGCCCGGTGCTCGCCCTGTTGCTCGGCGTCAACATCGGGCCGAACCTGACCTACGTCGGCTCGCTGGCCTCGATGCTCTGGCTCCGCGTCTCGCGCTCCGAAGGCGCGCACCCGAAGCTCGCGGACTTCACCCGCCACGGTCTGGTCACCGTCCCCGTCGCTCTCCTCGGAGCAACCGCTGCCCTCTGGGCGAGCCTCCACACCATCGGCGCCTGACGCCGCACGCCACGGGGTCGCGAGCGCAGCGAGCCGTCCCCCCGCCGAGCGCGACGCGTGCGGAGCACGCACCAGAGAAATTGATACGGGTGAGGCGCGCGGCTGCCGATCCGCTGCGCCTCACCCGTATCGGGGCCGGTCGCTGGTGCCGGTGTTGCGACCTGCCGGTGGCGACTCGGGAACCCCCACCAGGTGCCCAGTCGCCCGATATCGAACGAGGGACCGTGGCGACGTGCTCCACGGTCCCTCGTCGATTACCCGGGCAAACGGCGTCGTACACCTGCCTCGGCGAAATTCCTAGAAGCTGTCCTCGGCGACGTCCATGAGGCTGTTGTCGACCGTCCCGGCGATGACGCGCTGGGCGGTGAGCAGCGGCAGGACCTGCGCGGCGAAGAAGCGGGCCGCGGCGACCTTGCCCTCGTAGAACGCCTTGTCGCGGGCGGACGGCTCGCCGGCGAGCTTGGTCAGAGCCACCTCGGCCTGACGGAGCAGGAGCCAGCCGATGACGAGGTCGCCGGCGGCGAACAGCAGGCGGTTCGCGTTCTGGCCGACCTTGTACATCTCGGTGACCTCGCCCATGGCGTTGGTCAGCGACTCCACCATCGTGCCGACGATGCCCTGGACGTCCTCCAGCGCGCGGGCGAGCAGGGCCCGCTCGATGGCCAGCGGGCCGTCCTGGTCGGAGGTCGCGAAGGTCTCGATCTCGCCGGCGAGGCGGGTGAGGGCCTGGCCGGAGTCGCGGACGATCTTCCGGAAGAAGAAGTCCATCGCCTGGATCGCCGTGGTGCCCTCGTAGAGGGTGTCGATCTTGGCGTCGCGGATGTACTGCTCGAGCGGGTACTCCTGCAGGTAGCCGGAGCCGCCGAAGATCTGCAGCGCCTCGCTCAGCAGGGCCCAGGAGCGCTCCGAGCCGACGCCCTTGACGATCGGGAGCAGCAGGTCGTTGAGACGCTCGGCGTCGGAGTCGACCTCCCCGCCGGTCGCCTGGGCGGCGTGGATCTCGTCCTGGATGCTCGCGGTGTAGAGCACGAGGGCGCGCATGCCCTCGGCGTACGCCTTCTGCATCATCAGCGAGCGGCGGACCTCCGGGTGGTGGAGGATCGTGACCCGCGGCGCGGCCTTGTCGGTGAAGCGGGTGAGGTCGGCGCCCTGGACGCGCTCCTTGGCGTACTCGAGCGCGTTGAGGTAGCCGGTCGAGAGCGTCGCGATGGCCTTGGTGCCGACCATCATGCGGGCGTTCTCGATGATGAGGAACATCTGCGCAATGCCGTTGTGCACGTCGCCGAGCAGGGTGCCGACGGCCGGGATCGAGTCGCCGAGGGTGAGCTCGCAGGTCGTCGAGACCTTCAGGCCCATCTTGTGCTCGACGTTGGTGACGAAGGCGCCGTTGCGCTCGCCGAGCTCACCGGTCTCCAGGTTCACGTGGAACTTGGGGACGATGAACAGCGAGAGGCCCTTGGTGCCGATGCCGGCGCCCTCGGGGCGAGCCAGCACGAAGTGCACGATGTTGTCGGCCATGTCGTGCTCGGCCGAGGTGATGAAGCGCTTCACGCCGGTGATGTGCCAGGTGCCGTCGGGCTGCTGGACGGCCTTGGTGCGGCCGGCGCCGACGTCGGAGCCCGCGTCGGGCTCGGTGAGGCACATCGTGGCGCCCCAGCGCTTGTCGACCATGAGCTGCGCGAGCTTGCGCTGGTCCTCGGTGCCGTTCTGGTACAGCATGCTCGCGAAGCCGGGGCCGGCCGCGAACATGTGGATCGCGGGGTTGGCGCCGAGCACCATCTCCTGGACGGCCCAGCGCAGCGAGGCCGGCGCGCGCGTGCCGTCGAGCTCGACGGGGATGTCGAGACGCCACATCTCGGAGTTCATGTAGGCGTTCATCGACTTCTTGAACGACTCCGGCATCGTCACCGAATTCGTCTTCGGGTCGAAGACGGGCGGGTTGCGGTCGGAATCGATCATCGAGTCGGCGAGGTCCTCCACCGCGAGGCGCTCGACCTCGTCCAGGATGGAGCGGGCGGACTCCACGTCCATGTCCGCGTACGCGCCCGAGCCGAGAATCTCGTCGCGCCGGAGGAACTCGAAGAGGTTGAACTCGATGTCGCGGCGGTTGCTCTTGTAGTGACCCATGTCAGCCCCCTGGCCGAGCGTCCCGGGCTACCCCGGAACAATGCGGGAAGTCGTTTCCTACTGCTTGGTAACCTTAGCATACTCGCCAGTAACTTAGGCCGATCCGGCCCAGGATCCGCAAGGAGATGCACCCGATGGCGGCACGCCGGACCGAGATCGTCCTGGAACACACCCGGACCGGCGAGGGCCCGCCGCTCGTGCTGCTTCACGGGATCGGCGGCCGCCGCGCCATGTGGGACCCGATCGTTCCGCTGCTGGCGCCGCACCGCGAGGTGATCACGATCGACCTGCCCGGGTTCGGGGCCAGCCCGCTCCCGGAGGGCCAGGACCTGCGCGCGGTCGGGATCGCGCGGACCGTCGCGGACTTCTGCGCCTCGATCGGGCTGGAGCGCCCGCACTACGGCGGCAACTCCCTCGGCGGATGGCTGTCGCTGGAGATCGCCAAGGCCGGCCGCGCCGCCTCCGTCACCGGCATCGCCCCGGCCGGGCTGTGGCGCACCCGCGTCCCGCGGTACACGAAGTGGCAGGTCGTCAGCCTCTACGACCTGCCCAAGCTGTTCGGGCCGCTGATGGACCCGGTCACCCGCATCACCCCGCTCCGCCTGGCGATGACGGCGAACGTCATGGGCAAGCCGTGGCGGACGCCGCGCTCGGTCCTGCTCGAGGACTCCCGCGCGATGCTCGCCTCCGAGGCGTTCAAGCTGACGATGGCGTCGGCGTCCGGGCAGCGCTTCGCCGACGGGCACGACATCGACGTGCCGATCACGATCGCGTTCGGCACGCGCGACGTCATCCTCGGCCCGGGCTGCCGCTACCGCGGCGAGCTGCCCGAGCACACCCGCTGGCTCACGCCGCGCGGCTGGGGGCACATGCCGATGTACGACGACCCGAAGGGCGTCGCGGCGGTCCTGCTCGACGGCTCGAGCGTCTCCGCCCTGGCGGCCTAGGAGGAGGGGGCGACGTCCAGGACGACGTCGAAGGCCCACAGCTCGGAGCCGGAGGCGGCCATCGGGCCGTTCTGCTGGCGCTCGGCGTCGTGGGCGGCGGCGCCCATGCCGTCCCGCCACTTCTCGAAGGCGGCCTTGCTCTCCCAGCGGGTGAAGACGAAGTACTTGTCGGTGCCCTCGGCGGGGCGCAGGAGCTGGAAGCCGCGGAAGCCCTCGGACTTCTCGACCATGCCCGCGCGGGCGCTGAAGCGCTCCTCCAGGTGGGCACCCATCTCGGCGGGGACGGTCAGCACGTTGATGGCCACGTAGTCACTCATGAGCGGCAGCTTAGGCCCCCCTAACTTCTCGCCGAAAAGGGTGACACCCTTTCTGGTGATCGTCAGTCCGGGTCGAGGCCGAGGCCGGCCTCGCGGGCCCGGACGATCGCGGCCGAGCGGTCGGGCAGGTTCAGCTTCGTGAGGACGTTCGCCACGACGTTGCGGACGGTCTTCGGGCTGAGCGAGAGGCGCCGGGAGATCGCGGTGTTGTCGTGCCCGCGGGCGACGAGGTCGAGGACCTCGCGCTCCCGGTCGGTCAGCTCGGGGAACGCGCCGCCGCCAGTGGTCCGGGTGCCCGCGACGTAGCCCATCGCCCGGGCCGCGACGGCCGGGCCGAGGATCATCTCGCCGTTGGCGACGGCCCGGAGGGCGCGTTCGACCTCGGCGGGCGTCGCACCCTTGAGCAGGTAGCCGCGGGCGCCGGCCCGGATCGCGGCGAACACCGAGTCGTCGTCCTCGTGCATGGTCACGACCAGCACGCGCAGGTCCGGGTGGGCGCGCACCAGCGTGCGGGTGACGTCGATGCCGTTCCCGTCGCCGAGCTCGAGATCCATGAGCACGACGTCGACGTCCGCACCGACGGTCGCCTCCGCCTCGGCGGCGGAGGACGCCTGGCCGACCACTGCGATGTCGTCGAGGGTCTCCAGCAGCGCGACCATCCCGAGGCGGAACATCGGGTGGTCGTCGACGACGGCGACGCGGATCTCCGACCCGCGGCTGGGTCCGCTCATGTCCGAACTCCGGTGGGGACGGGAAGACGGGCCTCGACGCGGGTGCCGCCGGTCGGCAGCGCGCCGATCCGGACCGAGCCGCCCTGCTCCTCGGCGCGCTCGCGCATCGAGCGGGTCCCGACCCCGGGCGGCGCGTCGGGGGCGAGGCCCCGCCCGTCGTCGTCGACGCGCACGACCAGCTCGGCACCCTCCGCCCGGACCTCGACGCGCGCGGACCGCGCGCGGCTGTGCCGGGCCACGTTCATCATCGCCTCGACCGCGATGCCGTAGACCGCCGCGGCGAGGTCGCCCCGCAGGTCGGCGGCGGCGCAGTCCACCTCGACGGCGAGCCCACCCGCGCGGTGCCGGGCGGCGAGCTCGTCGAGCGCGGGTCCGAGACCGGCGGTGTCGAGCGTCGGCGGGAGCAGGCTGCGGGACAGGGCACGCACGTCCTCGACCCGGCCGTCGAGCTCGTCCTGCAGGGCGGCGAGCAGGGTTTCGGCCTGGACCGGGTCCCGGGTCAGCAGGTTCCGCGCCCCCTGCAGCCCCAGCCGGATCCCGGCCAGCGCCGGCCCGAGCCCGTCGTGGAGCTCGCGGCGCAGGACGCGGCGTTCCTCGAGCCGGACCGACGCGAGCCGGTCCCGGGCCTCGGCCAGGTCCGCCGACGACCGTGCGAGGGCGACGCCGGTCGTGATCAGCGGCACCAGGTCGTCCAGGGCCCGGCGGGCGCGGCCGTCGAGCGTCTCGCCGGGCGGTGCGGTGACCGCGAGCTCGGCGATGACGTCGTCCCCGCGCACGAGCGGGACGATCAGCGGCGGACCGGTCGGTGTCCCGGTCGCCGCGGCCGGGGTGCCGTCCAGCAGCAGCGTCACCGACTCCAGGCGGAGCGCGGCGGCCACGTTCGCGGTCAGGCCGGTGAGCAGGTCCTCGACCGTCCCCGCCCCGAGCGAGGATCCGAGCCCGCGCAGGGCGGAATCCGGTTCGACGCCGGTGCCGTAGACGAGCCGGTGGACCCGGCGGTTGAGCCAGAGCCGCGAGGGCTGGACCGCGACCGCGACCGCGGCGGCCGCCATCACCTGGGCCGCGCCGTCCCACGGCAGCGCCGCCGTGACCGCCGCGGTGACCGCGACGTAGATCGCGACGAGGCCGACGGTGAGGGTCGAGGCGAGGGCGGTCCGGCTGATGGCGAGGTCCATGCCCCACAGCCGCTGGCGGAGGACCACGACGAGGATCGCCGCGGGGAAGAAGGCCTGCGACGCCAGGTGCAGCGTCGGGGTGAACCACAGCGGCAGGTCGAAGCCGTCGTTGCGCGTCAGCGGGACGAACGTCGCGGTCATGATCCCGGTGCCGAGGGCCAGCCAGCCGAGCCCGATGCGTTCGGCGGCCGGGCCGCGCAGCCGCCGCCACCCCACCTCGAGCGCGGCGAGGGTCCCGCCGACGACGGTGAGGGCGAACATCAGGCGGAAGTCCCAGTCCGACCTCGCGAAGCTCCACCAGGTGAGCACCGCGGTGATCGCGAGCCCGACGATCAGGCCGGCACCCGCCACCGGGGTCAGGCGCCGCTCCCGCACCAGGTACGGCAGGACGCACATCAGCGCGATCGTGCCGGGGACCCACGCCTGGCCCTGCAGCTGCAGCGCCCACTCCGGCGCCGGGAGGTCGGGATGCCGGATCGTCAGAACGGTCCAGGCGTAGGAGAGCGCGGCCACCCCGCCCCCCACTGCGGTGAGCGCGAGGATCCACCCGACCGGGTGCCGCCGGCGGGCGAGCGTCACCGCGGCGACCGTGCCGTAGACGCAGGCGTCGGTGGCGTCGACGACGTAGAAGAGCAGGTTCTCGTCGACCGGCGGCCGGCCGGCGACCAGGATCCCGAGCGAGATCAGGGCGAGGGCCCACGCCGAGGTGACGACGGCGAACGCCACCCGGGGCAGGCCGCCCTCGGGACGCGGTTCGGCCCCGGGAGAGGGGGCTCCCGGGGCCGAGTTTCCGGACGTCATTCGCTGGACTCTACGAGCGCGAAGGACGATCAGCGGGTCGAACGCTCGCTGAGGGTGAAGCCGAGGGCGGCGACGAACAGCCACACCGGGGCGAAGAAACCGGCCATGTACTGCAGCGGGCTCACACCGAAGGCGGTGGTGATGCCGCCGAGCACGAGCGAGACCCAGCCGATCCAGCGCGGGGCGGCGTCGTGCTTGAGCGCGGCGATGCCGACGGCGAGGGCGGTCACGCCGGCGCCGACCCACAGCCACGGCACGGTGCCGACCCAGTGGCCGAAGAACATCGCGTTGGACTCGGAGAAGCCCTCGTCCTCGCCGAGGCCGAACAGGAACTCGGTGTCGAGCGCCGACCCCATCAGGCCCGCAACCGAGACCAGCAGCAGACCCGACGCCGCGACGTTCGGCAGCAGGCTCCCGACGGGGGCCTGCTCCTCCAGACGCCGCTTGAGGCCGGCGGCGAACACGAGCAGCAGGAGGACGGTCGCCATCGTCGCGGTGTGGAACACGACGAGCCAGCCGCGGTCGTCGGCGAGGGTCTCGACCGTCGCGGCGCCGTTCGCGAGGTGGTCGTCCTCGTAGACCGGGGCGCCGTAGGTCAGCGAGGCGAAGATGCTCAGCGCGCCCGTCAGGCCGGCCGCGATGCCGGTGACGGCCCAGGCGCGGGACCGGCCCAGGACGGAGGCCGGGGAGTACGTGGCCGAGGGGGCGAGGGTGGTCATGGCAGTTCCTTCGTGAAGTTCGGCGGAGTACGTGCGGACCGTCCCGGCGCGGGTTGCGCCGCGGGGCACACGAAGGACTCTGGGGCGCCCGGCGTCCCGGGTACGAGGGCGCGGCGCCCGAGTTCCCGGGCAGTTCTCCCGGGTCGCTGTGGCGCATGTCATGCTGACACCCGCCCGGATACCCCCGGTCCGGCGCAGCAGATGCAGACCTCGAAAGGCACGACTTTCCATGACCGACCAACCGATCGACGAGGTCGTCAACTGCGAGATCCACGAGGCGTACCGCGTGGAGTTCGCGGCGATCGAGGACGTCGACTGGGCCTCCTACGCGGCCCCGGATGCCGACAACGCGCTGCAGGTGTGGCTCGGCAAGGACACCGAGGCCGGTGACACCGAGCTGCTGAACCTGCTCAAGTACGAGTCCCGCAGCTCGTTCGCCGACCAGGTGATCTTCGCCGGCCTGTTCGGTGACGGCACGACCCACGCCTCGATCACGGCCAGCAAGCAGCCCGGTGGCGACGTCTGGGCCGTCACCCACGCCGTCGTCTGCACCCTCGAAGAGGTTCCCCCGGAGGAGGCCGAGGAGGAGGACGAGTTCGGCTACCTCGAGGACGACGACCTGTTCGAGGAGTAGATCCTCAGGCCGGCACCGGCTCCGGTGCCGGCACCCCGTCCCCGAGCCGGAACGCGACGGTGAACGCCGTCAGCAGCGCCTCCGGGTCGGGGGCCGGGCCGTCGAGGTGGACCAGCCCGGCCGCGATCGCCTCGCGCGCGGAGACCTCGCCCGCGAACAGCCGCCGGACGTCGGGGCCGCCCACGATCACGAGGTCCGCCTCCGGGCCGGGGCCGGGCCCCGCCTCCAGCATGGCGCCCTCGACGCGGGCGAAGAACACCGTGGGTGCGTCCGGCGGACCGAGCACGAACCGGAACGCGGCCTGCAGGTCGGTCGCCGCGGACGGGCGGAACATCGCGCGCAGCGCGATCACCATCGCGTCCGGCGTCAGCACCTCGCCCGGCCGCGGGTCGGCCAGGTGCGCTGCGCCCCAGCTCCCGAGGCGCAGCACGACGTCCTCCAGCGCCCGGCCGTAGTCGGTCAGCTCGTAGACGACCCCGGAGTCCGGGCGCGGCAGCGGCCGTCGGCGGACGACACCGCCCTCCTCCAGTTCGCGCAGCCGCGTGCTGAGCACGTTGGACGGGATCTTCGGCAGCCCGCGGCGCAGGTCGGTGAACCGCTTGGGCCCGACCAACAGGTCGCGGATCAGCAGCAGGGCCCAGCGCTCGCCGACGAGATCGAGGGCGCGCGCGAGCCCGCAGTACTGTCCGTAGCTGCGTTCGGCCATGGTCCGGATTCTAGAGTCCAGTTCTCTTGACAAGCAATGGTTGTAAATAGCAACCTGACTGCGTGGCGCCCCGCGGAACTTCTCCGAGCACCCACTCGTCCGGTCCTGGTCGGTCCGGATCGGCAAGGGGAGTCCGAATGACAGACGCCGGTACGAGCGTGGCGGTGGCGGAGGTCGTCGTCCCGGCGGGGCCGGTGGACGTCGCCGCGGCGATGGCGCAGATCCGGATCGGGGACAAGCCGGGGTTCGTCTCGGCCGATCTCGCGGACTGGGGACGGTTCGCCCCGCGGCCCGACCTGGAGATACCGACCGGGTCCTACCGGCTCGTCGACGTCGAGCGCGGCGACGAGTACCGAAACTGGTCGCCGGACGAGGCGCTCCCGGCGATCACCGAGCGCGGGCGCACCCCGCTCACGATCGTCGAGGGCATCGCGCTGGTCACCGCGCACCCCGATCTGCTCGTGGCGAACCGCTGCTTCATGCTGCTCGGCTCCCGGTGCGGCGACAAACGCGTCCCGGCCCTCTGGATCAGCGGCGGCACCGGCAAGGACGGCCGCGAGCGCAAGGGCGCGGCCAAGCTCGGCTGGTGCTGGGCCGGTAACCGACACACCTGGCTCGGTCACGCCTCGGCCGCGTCCCGCGTCCCCTGACCGACCCGACCCCGGGAGTGCTCATGACGTCCTCCGTGCTCGACCCCGCCGGCGACCCCGCGGCCGCCGACGTCCTCGCCGAGGTCGAAACGCACCGCGTCGGGCTCACGGGCTACTGCTATCGGATGCTCGGGTCGAGCTTCGAGGCCGAGGACGCCGTCCAGGAGACGATGCTCCGGGCGTGGAAGGCGCAGGACTCCTTCGAGGGGCGCTCGTCGCGCAAGTCCTGGCTGTACCGCATCGCGACCAACGTCTGCTTCGACATGCTGGCGGCCCGTCAGCGGCGGGCGCGCCCGATGGATCTCGGCCCGTGTTCGCAGGCGCTGGACAACCACGCCCCGCCCACCGCCGAGTCGGTGTGGGTGGAGCCGTCGGTCGACGCGCGGACCCTTCCGGGGGTCGTCGACCCGGCCGAGGCGGCGCTGGCGAAGGAGTCCGTCCGGCTGGCCTTCGTCGCCGCCCTGCAGAAACTGCCGCCCCGTCAGCGCGCGGTCCTGCTCCTGCGTGAGGTGCTCCGCTGGTCCGCGGCCGAGGTGGCGGAACTGCTCGGGACGTCGGTCGCGTCGGTGAACAGTGCGCTGCAACGCGCCCGCGCGACGCTGGACACCTCGCCCGCGGTCGAGGCCGAGACCTACGAGCCCACCGACGCCGCGCAGCGCGAGCTGCTCGAGAAGTACCTCGACGCGTTCACCCGTTACGACATCGACGGCCTGGTGAAGCTGCTGCACTCCGACGCGACGATGTGCATGCCGCCGTACCCGATGTGGCTGTCCGGCCCCGAGCAGGTGTTCGCCTGGATGACCGGGCCCGGCAACCGGTGCGAGGGCTCGACGATGGTGCCGGTCTCCGCGAACGGCATGCCCGCCTTCGCCCAGTGGCGGCGGACCGAGGACGGGACGTCCTACTACCCCTGGTCGATCCAGGTCCTCGAGGTGCGCGACGGCGTCATCGTCGGGCTCAACTTCTTCCTCGACGTCGAACGCCTCTTCCCGCTCTACGGCCTTCCCGCGCACCCGGACGACCTGCCCGTCCCCGTCTGAGCGATGAGTTCCCCGCCCCCGGGCGGTCTGGGAGGTATGGGCACTCCCGAGGTGGTGGACCGCGCAACCTGGCTGGCGGCGCGCAAGGCCCTTCTTGAGCTCGAGAAGGAGGAGACGCGCTGGCGTGACCGCATCAATCGGGCCCGCCGGGCGATGCCGGCGGTGCGTGTCGAGCAGCCGTACGAGTTCCGCGGGCCGGACGGCCGGCGGACGCTGGCGGACCTCTTCGCCGGCCGGCGCCAGTTGATCGTCCTGCACCTGATGTTCGGCCCGGGGTGGGGCCGGTCGTGCCCGGGCTGCGCCTTCCACGCCGACGCCATCGGCGATCTGACGCACCTGCACGCCCGCGACACGACCTTGGTCGCGGTGTCCCGCGCGCCGTGGCCTGAGCTCGCCGCCTTCGCCCGCCGGATGGGCTGGGCCTTTCCCTGGTACTCCTCGGCCGGCAGCACGTTCCACTACGACTTCGGGGTCTCGCTCGACGAGCGCATCGCCCCCGTGCTGTGGAACCACCGGACCGCCGCCGAACTGCGGCAGGCCGGACTGGGCGCCCTCGCCGAGGCCGAGGAGCTCAACGGGGTCTCCGTGTTCCTGCGTCCCGAGCCGGACCGGGACACCGTCCTGCACACCTACTCGACCTACGGCCGCGGCGTCGAGCTCCTGCTGAGCACGTACATGTGGCTCGACCTCACCCCGTTCGGGAGGGGCGAGGGATGGGACGGCATGCCCGACCTCGGTGGGGGCCGGACCTGGGTCCGCCTGCACGACGAGTACGCGACAACCCCGCACCCGGCATGGGAACATATGTTCGATGAGCCGGGTGGAGAACGCTGACCGCCGCGAGGCGTCGATCCTGCACGCCGACCTGGACTCGTTCTACGCGTCGGTCGAGCAGCGGGACGACCCCGCGCTGCGCGGGCGGCCGGTCCTGGTCGGCGGCGGCGTGGTGCTCGCGGCCAGCTACGAGGCCAAGGCGTACGGCGTGCGTGGGGCGATGGGCGGGGTGCAGGCCCGTCGGCTCTGCCCCCACGCGGTCGTGGTGCCGCCGCGGTTCGAGGCCTACACCGAGGCGAGCCGCGCGGTGTTCCAGATCTTCGAGGACGTCACCCCGCTGGTGGAGGGCATCTCGATCGACGAGGCCTTCCTCGACGTCGGCGGGCTGCGGCGGCTCTCGGGTGCGCCGGCCGAGATCGGGATGCGCCTGCGGACCCGCGTCCGTGAGGAGGTCGGGCTCGCGATCACCGTCGGCATCGCGCGCACCAAGTTCCTCGCCAAGGTCGCGAGCCGGGTCGCCAAGCCCGACGGCCTGCTCCTCGTCCCGCCGGAGACCGAACTGGAGTTCCTGCACCCGCTGCCGGTGAACGCGCTCTGGGGCGTCGGGCCGGTGACGACGGCGAAGCTCGCCGAACGCGGGATCACGACCGTCGGCGAGGTCGCGACGCTTGCCCCCGAGGCGCTCACGGCGATGCTCGGCCCGGCGGCCGGGCGCCAGCTCTTCGCGCTCTCGCACAACCTCGACCCGCGCCCGGTCGTGGTCGGGCGCCGGCGGAGGTCGATCGGCTCCCAGTCGGCGTTCGGCCGCGGCCGCCGAATTCCGGCCGAGGTCGACGCCCTGACGATCGCGATCGTCGACCGGGTGATGCGGCGCGTGCGCGCGGCGCATCGGGTCGGGCGCACGGTGGTGCTGCGGCTGCGGTTCGACGACTTCACCTCGGTGACGCGCTCGCACACCCTTCCGGCCCCGACCGACGACACCGCCACCGTCCTGGCGGCGGTGCAGGCCCTGCTGGCCGCGGCCCGGCCGGTGATCGCGGAGCGCGGGCTGACGCTCGTCGGCGTCTCGGTCGCGGACCTCGACGACGCGGACGCCGTGCAGCTCGCGCTGCCGTTGCCGCGCTCGGGCACCGAGACGCCGACCGCCGGTGAAGCCGGGGCCCTCGACGCCACGCTCGACGCGGTGCGCGAACGCTTCGGCCGCGCCGCGATCGACCGGGCCGTTCTGCTCGGTCGGTCGACCGGGTTCGAGGTACCGAAGCTGCCCGACTGACGGGGCGTCAGTCGCGGCGCGAGACGTACACCGAGTCCATCGGGTCGTCCGGGACGTCGTGGACGGCGAGCACCTCGAACCCGGCCTCGGCGAGCATCGCCCGTGCGGTCTGCTCGCCCCACACGGTGCCGAGGCCGGCGCCGCCGAGGGCCAGGGACACGGTCATGCAGTGCAGGGTGCTGACGCCGTAGAGCAGCGGGGCGAACGGGTTGTCCAGGTTGTCCTCCAGGGCGCTGTTCGCCTTGATGTCGATCATCACGAACGTGCCACCCGGCGCGAGGGCGTCGTGGACGGCGCGCAGGACGCCGGCCGGGTCGCGCTGGTCGTGGATCGAGTCGATCGCGAAGACGACGTCGAACGAACCTGCGGGCAGCGTGCTGACGTCGCGGACCTCGAACGTTGCGTTGGACAGCCCGAGTTCGGCCGCCTCCTTGCGCCCGGCGTCGATGGCCTCGGTGGAGAAATCGAACCCGGTGAAGGCCGACGCGGGGAACTCCCCGGCCATCAGGTTGATCGCGTGCCCGGTCCCGCAGCCGATGTCGGCGACGCGAGCGCCCGAGCGGAACTGCTCCACCAGGCCGGCCGTCGGCAGGATGTCCTGGAGCAGGTGGCCGTCCAGCAGACCGCGGGACAGCAGGTCCATCGTGACGGTGAACTCGGGCCGGAAGGCCTCGTACGGGACACCACCGCCCTCGCGGAACGCCGTGGCGACCGCAGGCACGTGCGGGGCCATGACCGTCGCCATCCGCGTCATCGGGGCCAGGTCGGTCGGACCACCCCCGGTGAGACAGGCGGCGTGCTCCGCGGGGATCGAGTACGTGCGCGTCGTCGCGTCGTAGTCGACGATGCCGGCGGTGACGAGGGAACCGAGGCACTCGCGGACGTACCGCTCCTGCAGACCCGCGCGCGTCGCCAGGTCCTCGCTCGTCCCGGACCCGGTCGCCAGGGTGTCCAGCAGGCCGGTCCGGGCCGCGAGGTCGATCATCATCACCACGACCGAGGACGAGAGCATCTCGAACAGGCGACCGCCGAACTCCTCGGCCTTGGTCGCGTCGAACGAGGCGTTGACGGTGTCGGTGGGTGCGCTCATCGCGGTCTCCTCCCGCTCGGTCGATGCGCCCGACGCTAGACCGGCGGTCGAATCGGCGGAACCGCTCCGGCGCTTTCGAAGCTCTTACGAACCGTCAGACGCCGAGGCGGTGCGGAGCAACGCCGCCGTCCGGTCGTCGAAGGCGACGAGCAGGACGCGTGCGACGTCGGTGGCGGTGGACCGGATCGTGCGCACGGCGACCTCGGCGGCGAGCGCGGGCGGGTAGCCGTAGATCCCGGTCGAGATCGCGGGGAACGCGACGGTCCGCGCGCCCAGCGAGTCCGCGACCTCGAGGGAGCGGCGGTAGCAGGAGGCGAGCAGCTCGGGCTCGCCGGCGTCCCCGCCGTCCCAGACCGGTCCGACGGTGTGGATGACGTGCCGGATCGGCGGGTCCAGGTCGAAGGCCGGGGTCGCCTTCGCGTCGCCGGTCGCACACGGCGCCAGCCGTGCCCCCGCCCGCGCGAGCTCCGGCCCGGCTGCGCGGTGGATCGCGCCGTCCACGCCGCCCCCGCCGCGGAGGGCGGAGTTCGCCGCGTTGACGATCGCGTCGACCTCGAGCTCGGTGATGTCCCCGACGACGACCAGGATCTCGGCTGTGGCCATGACCCCACTGTGCCCGTCAGGCGACCGGCGGCGGGAACAGGGCGAGGCCGGCGGCGAGGGCGATCTCCCGGTAGGCGGCGGCGAGGTCGGGGATCTGGGCGTGGGCGTTGAGACCACTGGGGTTCGGCGCGACCCAGAGTTCGGCGCCGCCGAGGGTCTCGTCCTGACGGCCCGGCACCGCCTTGGGCCGGGCGAACGCGGCGCGGTAGGCCGTCACGCCGAGGACGGCGACGACCGCCGGCCGGATCCGGCGGACGCGGCGGACGAGCGCGCGGCCGCCGGCGACGAATTGCTCCGGGGTCAACTCGTCGGCGCGTGCGGTGGCGATCGGGACCACGTTGGTGATTCCGATGCCCCGCTCCAGCAGGTGCTCCCGGTCGCCCGGGCGGTAGCCGGCGGAGGCGTCGATCAGGTGGCCGGTGATGCCGGCCCCGTACAGCGCGGGGTAGAAGCGGTTGCCACGCTTGGCGAAGTGCGCCTGCGCCGCAGCGGTCCAGAGGCCGGGATTGATGCCGACGAGCAGCAGCCTCGTTTCCGGGCCCACGAGGTCGGGCACGGTTGCGCCGCGGTGGCGCTCCAGCTCCGCCCGTGAGAACCCCATCACACAGCCTTTCGCCGGGGGCGCTCTACGCTGCGGCCATGAGCGCCGGTACCGACATCGTCATCTGCGAGCCCCTGCGTACGCCCGTCGGGGGCTTCGGTGGGGGCCTGGCCCCGCTGGCTCCGCACCAGCTCGCGAGCATCGTCATCCAAGCCCTGATCGAGCGCACCGGGATTCCGGCGGACCGGGTCGACGACGTACTGCTCGGTAACTGCTACCCGACGATGGACGCCCCGGCGATCGGCCGCGTCGCGGCGCTGGACGCCGGACTGCCGGTGACCGTGACGGGCCTGCAGATCGACCGGCGTTGCGGGTCCGGCCTGCAGGCCGTCCTCTACGCCGCCATGCAGATCCGGGACGGCGCGTCCGAGATCGTGCTCGCCGGTGGCGCGGAGTCGATGTCGAACGCCGCGTTCTACTCGACCTCGATGCGCTGGGGCGCCAAGGGTGCCGGCGGCGTGATGCTGCACGACGCGCTGGCCCGTGGCCGCGTCACCGCCGGTGGGCAGAACTACCCCGTCCCCGGCGGGATGCTCGAGACCGCGGAGAACCTGCGCCGCGAGTACTCGATCCCCCGGGCCGAGCAGGACGAGTTCGCCGTCGAGAGCCACCGCCGGGCGACCGCCGCCCGCGACGCCGGGATCTTCGCTGAGGAGATCGTCCCGGTCACCGTGCCGGGCCGGAAGGGCGACACCGTCATCGACACCGACGAGCACATCCGCCCGGATGCCTCGATCGAGTCCCTCGCCAAGCTCAAGCCGGTGCTGGCCAAGCAGGACCCCGAGGCCACCGTCACCGCCGGCAACGCCTCCGGCCAGAACGACGGCGCCTCCATCTGCGCGGTCATGACCCGCGCGACGGCCGAGTCGCTCGGCCTGCGCCCGCTGGTCCGTCTCGTCAGCTGGGGCGTCGCCGGCGTCCCGCCGAAGACGATGGGCATCGGGCCGGTCCCGTCGACCGCCAAGGCGCTCGCCGCGGCGGAGCTCAAGCTCGCCGACATCGACCTGATCGAGCTCAACGAGGCCTTCGCCGCCCAGGTGCTCGCCTGCACCCGCGAGTGGGGCTTCACCGGCGACGACTTCGCCCGGCTCAACGTCCACGGCTCCGGCATCTCGATGGGTCACCCCGTCGGCGCCACCGGCGGCCGGATCCTCGCCACCCTCGCCCGCGAGATGGTCCGCCGCGACGCCCGGTACGGCCTCGAGACCATGTGCATCGGCGGCGGTCAGGGCCTGACCGCGATCTTCGAGAAGGCCTGACACACCGGCGAAACCCACGGTTTGGTAAGCCTGCCCTAAGGTGGGCGCATGCCGGTGACGTTGCGTTCCCGCCGTGTCCGCCGCGGTTGCGCCGCGCTCGCCCTCGTCGTCCTCGCGCCGCTCACCGCGTGCGCGAACGACGACGACCCGCTCGCCTCGTCCTCGGGGTCGTCGTCGGCGTCGACCGCCGAGACCCCGACCGAGTCCGCCGCCCCGGCCGCGGACTCGTTCCCGGTGACGATCGAGCAGTCCGTCGGCAACGTGACGATCCCGTCGGCGCCGAGCCGCGTGGTCGCGCTGGACTTCCCCAGCGCCGACGCCTCGATCGCGCTCGGGGTGATCCCGGTCGGGATGCAGAACATCACCTACGTCGAGGGCGGCGTCCAGGAGTGGACGAAGGAGGCGCTCGGCACGAACCCGGTGCCCGAACTGATCGATCAGGACAACGGCTTCCCGTTCGAGCAGATCGCGGCGCTCGACCCCGACGTCATCCTCGCGACGAACACGTACCCGCTGATCACCGAGAACTGGTCGCAGCTGAACGCGATCGCCCCGGTCGTCGGGCACGTCGACGAGGCCGGCGGTGACGACTGGCAGGACGGCTTCCGCAAGATCGCGCGGGCGCTCGGGAAGACCACCGACGGCGACCGCCTCCTCGCCGAGGCCGAGAG
This sequence comes from Sporichthya brevicatena, assembly GCF_039525035.1. Taxonomy (NCBI): domain Bacteria; kingdom Bacillati; phylum Actinomycetota; class Actinomycetes; order Sporichthyales; family Sporichthyaceae; genus Sporichthya; species Sporichthya brevicatena. The sequence goes on along the minus strand of NZ_BAAAHE010000017.1, from coordinate 31,119 downwards.
CGTGATCACCCAGACCAAGCGCGACCACCCCGAGTTCCTGGGTCGGACGGCGTCGTTCTTCAACTTCGTGCCCAACGACGGCCTGTACGTCATCAGCTCCAACGACGACGTGTCGATGCGCTTCATCCGCGACCTCGGCTTCGCCGGGGCGCCGACGTCGGTCACCGCGCTCAACAACAGCGGAACCCCCGTCTCGGCGCGCGCGCTGATCAGCGCCGAGCGGTACTCGGTGATCGACGCCGACGTCCTCCTCGGCACCAGCACGGACCCCGCTGCGCTGGACGAGCTGGAGAACAGCGACCTGTTTCAGCGGGTACCCGCGGTCGCCCGCGGTTCGTTCCTCGGCTTCGGCATCGGTCCGGCCACCGCGATGGCGTTCCCCTCGATCCTGTCCGTCCAGTACGCGGTGCGGGAACTGATCGACGACCTGGCCGACGCGGTGCGGGCGGACGAGACAGCCGGTGCGAGCGCCTCCCCGACCTCTAGTTAGGATCGCCTAACCTAATGCCGCCGGAGGTTCAGATGACGGTCCGCCGATCCCTGCGCAGATTTTCCGTGGTGGCGGCGGTTGCCGCGTTGGCCCTCGGCCTCACCGCCTGCGCGGACGACGACGACGATCTCGCGTCGTCCTCGGCCTCCGAGCCGGCGGCCACGGCGACCACGAGCGCGACCAGCGCGCCCGCGTTCCCGGTGTCGATCGAGCACGCCTGGGGGACCGCGGTCGTCGAGCGGGAGCCGACCCGTGTGCTGAGCCTGGGCTACCAGGACCAGGACTCGATCCTGGCGCTCGGGGTGAAGCCCATCGCGGTCCGTTACTGGTTCGGCCCCGACGACGACCAGATCTGGCCGTGGGCCGAGGAGGCCGCGGGCAGCGACGGCAAGGACGTCGAGATCCTGACGATGACCGACGGCATCCAGTTCGAGAAGATCGCCGCGCTCGACCCGGACCTCATCGTCGGCGTCTACTCCGACCTCGACCAGACCAGCTACGACCGGCTGTCGCAGATCGCGCCGACCATCGGCCGGCCGAAGGACCACATCGACTACGGCACCCCTTGGGACGTCCAGCTCGAGATCACGGCGAAGGCGCTCGGCCGGTCCGATCGAGCTCGTGAGTTGATCGACGCCGTCGAGGCGAAGTTCTCCGAGATCAGGGACCGGCACCCCGAGTGGGCCGGCAAGGAGGTCGCGGTCGCGAGCTTCGGCGGCGCCGACGACTCCCTCGCCACCTTCGCCGGCTCCGACCCGCGGTCCCGCTTCTTCCAGAAGCTGGGCTTCGTCACGCCGAAGGAGATCGACGACGCGGCGGGCGATGCGTTCTACCTCAAGGTCGCCAAGGAGAACGCGCGGATGCTCGACCGGGACCTGTTGGTCTGGGACCAGGTCTCCTACACCGAGGGCGGCCGCTCGACCATCGACAATGACCCGCTGTTCAGTCAGTTCGACGCGATGAAGGAAGGCCGCGTCGTCTACACCGAGGGCGACATCGAGTTCGCGTACGCCTTCAACACCGTGCTCAGTCTTCCGTACGTCCTCGACCGGATCGAGGCCCTGATCGAAGCCGCCCTCGACAGGGACGGCGGCGAAGGCGCCACCGGTTCCGAGGAGTCGGCGAGCCCCTCTGCCAGTACATCGTCCAGTTGACGGCCCCTCAGGAGGACTGCCCGTGAAGCCCCCGCTCGCCGGAATCAACCGTCGCACCTTCCTCACCGGATCCGCGTCGCTGCTGCTGCTCGCCGCCTGCGCGGACGACGACGACGATCTCGCCAGCCCGTCGGCGAGCGTCCCGGAGGAGGAGCCCTCGGCCTCGGCGAGCGCGGTGCCGTCCGACGGCCCGTGGCGCTACACCGACGACCTCGGTCAGCTCATCGAACTGGAGAAGCGCCCGGAGCGGATCGTCGCCTACAGCAGCGCGGCCGCCGTCCTGTGGGACCTCGGCATCGAGGTCGTCGGGACGCTGGGCCCGGTCAAGGACGCCGACGGCACCGCGCTGAAGGTGGCCGGGCGCATCGACGTCTCGCGGATCACCGACACCGGTGCCGAGGAGACCGATCTGGAGAAGCTCGCGGCGCTGGACCCGGACATCATCGTCCTCCAGCGCAACGCCGAGGCGATCGACTACTACCCGATCACCGAGTCCCAGGAGGCCGACGCCCGCAAGATCGCGCCGTTCGTCGCGGTCTGGGCCTACGGCACCGACGCCGAGACCGTCGTGCGGTCCTACGAGCGGCTGGCCGAGGCGCTGGGCGCGGACCTGAACGCGCCCGACCGGCAGGCTGAGCGCACCCGGCTCGTCGACGCGCAGGCCAACCTCAAGAGCACCCTCGAGGGCAAGTCGGGGCTGAAGGTCATGTTCGTCTCGGCGTACGAGGACCAGCTCTACGTCGCCAAGACCGCGGACTACCCGGACCTGAAGACGTTCCAGGCCCTCGGCATGGACATCGTGGATCCGGGCGGCAGCGAGCCCTACTACGAGGCGCTGTCCTGGGAGAACGCCAACAAGTTCCCGGCAGACCTGATCTTCGTCGACGACCGTTCCGCCGCCCTGCAGCCCGACGTGCTCGAGCGCGACCAGCCGACCTGGGCCAACCTGCCCGCGGTGAAGGCGGGTCAGATCGGCGCCTGGAACGGCGAGGCGGTCTTCAGCCCGCGCGGGTTCGCCGACGCGATCGAGGAACTGACCAAGGTGGTGGCCGAGGCCGACACGGCGGTGGTGAGCTAGTCCCGGGCCCTGCCCGGGGGCTCGCCGCCGTAGGGAGCCCGGGAGGTTCTGGTCGCGGCGGCGCGGGCCGCCCTCCAACTGACGGTGGTCGCGCTCGTCATCGCGGCCGTTCTGCCGTCCGACGCCCTGTCGTTCGTGTTCGTCGGCGGGATGCTCGTTGCGGCCGCCGTCACCAGTGCCCAGCGGATCGTCGGGTGGCGGAGCGCGCCCTGGGCCGGGCTCGCGGTGGCGACCGGCGCGGTCCCGGTGCTGACGTTGATTCTCGCGTCCGGCGCCGTGCCCTTCTCTGGCCCGGCGATAGTCGCGACCTCCGGCATCGTGATCGGGGGAGCGATGACCGCGTGCGGACAGGCCGGACGGCGGGCGCGGGACGAGCTGCGCGCCCGGGCGGGGGAGTTCGAGGCCGCGCTGGCGCTCGGCTTCGACCGCCGCGCCGCCGGCCTGGAGATCGCGCGGCCGTCCGCGGCGCAGGCGCTGTTCCCCCCGCTCGACCAGACCCGCACCGTCGGCCTGGTCACGCTGCCGGGCGCCTTCATCGGCGTCCTGCTCGGCGGCGGCAGCGCGGCTGAGGCGGCGTCAGCTCAGATCCTCGTGCTGTTCGGCCTGCTCGCCGCCGAGATCGTCGCGGTCGCCGTGACGCTCGAGCTGGTGGTGCGGAATCGCTTCGCCGTCAGGACAGCGAACGCAGGAACTTGAGGATCGCCGCGTTCACCGGCTCGGGGTGGGTCAGGTTCGCGGCGTGCGCTCCGCCGCGGACGACGACCACGCCGTCGCTCCCCGACAGTCGCGCGCTCATCTCCTCCGCGCGCTCGAGCTCGATCGCCGAGTCGTTGTCGCCGTGGATCACCAGTGCCGGACAGGTGATGTCCCCGAGGCGGTCGACGAGGCTCTCGCGCTCGAGCAGGCAACGGCCGGGTTCGCGGATCGTCTCGTGCGGCCGGGACTGCCAGCGCGCGATCCACTGCCTGTTGAGGTCGGGGTCGTCGAGGATGATCCCGGCGACGATGTTCGCGAGGTCGTCGCCGGGACCGACCGTCGCCCACGCCTCGATCAGGTCGGCGTAGAGGTCGACCTTGTCCGGATTCTCGGCGCCCGCCTGAGTGTCGATCAGGATCAGGCCGCGCCTGCGTTCCGGCGCGAGGAGGGCGACGCGCAGCGAGGCGAACCCGCCCTGGGACATTCCGGCGAACACCGCGCGCTCGATGCCCAGGTGGTCGCAGAGCGCGAGGACGTCGCTCGCGTTGTCCCAGTAGGTGAAGGGCTTCTCGTCGAACTCGGTGGCCCCGAACCCGCGGGCGTCCCAGGTGATCACCCGGAACTCGCCGGCGAGCGCCGCCACCTGGGGCGCGAACATCGAGGAGTCCATCAGAAAGCCGTGCGAGAACACGACCGGGGGCCCGTCGCCACCGCTGTCGGTGTAGAAGATGCGCTGCCCGTTGATGTCCGCGTACGCCATGGGGGCCTCCTCCGCTGCGCGCACGCTACCGGCGGGAGGTCGCCGGCAGAAGGTCCGCGGCGGCCGGGTCGTCTACCCTGAAGGCGGAGCCGCAGCCGCGGCCTCCCCGGACGAGTGCGTCGTACCCGGCACGACAAGACGACGCCCACCGCGGAGGTGCGTCATGGCGTGGTTCGTTCTCGTGATCTCCGGGCTGCTCGAAGCCGTCTGGGCCTCGGCGCTCGCCCAGTCCCGTGGCCTGACCCGCCTCGGGCCGTCGGTGCTGTTCGCCGTCGCCGTGGTGCTCAGCATGATCGGCCTGGCCTACGCGCTGCGCACCTTGCCCGTCGGCACCGGTTACGCGGTGTGGGTGGGCATCGGCGCGACCGGCACCGCGCTCTACGGCATGGTCGCCCTCGACGAGCCGGCGTCCCTCGCCCGGATCCTCTGCCTGCTCGCGATCGTCGCCGGGGTCGTGGGGCTCAAGCTGGCGCACTGACGCCCCGACGTGGCGGTGGTCAGGCCCGCATGTAGGCGCCGGAGGAGACGTTGATCGTCTCGCCGGTGATCGACCGGCCGGAGTCGCCGGCGAGGAACAGCACCGCGTTGGCGATGTCCTCCGGCGTGATGGTGTGCTGCAGCGGGGCGCGCTCGTGCAGGCGCCGCAGGTCGTCGGCGGGGATCATCCGGGACAGGAACGGGTTCGGGACCAGCCCGGGGGCGACGCCGTTGACGCGGACCCCGAAGCGGCCGACCTGCGCGGCCGTCGCGCGCGTGAGCCCCACGACCCCGGACTTCGCGGTCTGGTAGACGACGTTGTCGGGGATGACGTCGGTCCACGCCTCGATCGAGGCGATGTTGACGATGCAGCCCGACCCGCGCTCGATCATGTGCGGCAGGACCGCTCGCATCAGCAGGAAGTGCCCCGTCAGACAGACGTCGAGCACCCGGTGCCACGACTCGGTCGACGTCTCCCACAGCGGCGCCGGCTCCGAGGTCCCCGCATTGTTCACGAGCAGGTCGATCCGGCCGCGGTCGGCGAGCACCTCGTCGACGAGCGCGGTGATCGCCGCCTCGTCCCGCACGTCGAGCGGCCGGCCGACGATCTTGCGCCCGGTCTCCTCGGCGAGCGCGTCCGCGACCTTCGCGGTCCGGCCCGCGTCGAGATCGGTGATGACGACGTCCGCGCCGGCGAGTGCCAGCGTCCGCGCCGTCGCCCGGCCGATGCCCGCGCCCGCGGCCGCGGTGATCAGCGCGACCTGGCCGTCGAGCGCTCCTGCTGCCGTCATCGGTTGCTCCTTCGGCCCGCACCCTAGAAATATTGCGACGATGTGTCGCAGAATAGGGGCGGAGATCTCGCGACGTAAAGGAGCGCAGCGCAGATGGCAGGACTGGTCGAGGGCAAGGTCGCAGTCGTCACCGGAGCGGCGAGCGGCATCGGACGTGCGGCTGCGCTCGCGCTCGCGCGCGAGGGTGCGAAGGCCGTCGTGGTGGCCGACATCCGCAAGGACCCGCGGGAGGGTGGGACCCCGACCCAGGAGGCCGTCGCCGAGCACGGCGCCGAGGGTCGCTTTGTCTCCTGCGACGTCTCGCGGCCGGCGGACCTCGAGGCGGCGGTCGCCGCCGCCGACGAGTTCGGCGGCATCGACATCATGGTGAACAACGCCGGCATCGTGATCCCGAAGGACTTCCTCGACATCACCGAGGAGGACTACGACCGCCAGATGGACACCAACGCCAAGGGCGCGTTCTTCGGCACGCAGGCCGCGGCGAAGAAGATGGCCGAGAAGGGCGCCGGCGTCATCGTCAACGTCTCCAGCATCCTCGGCTTCGCGGGCAGTGCCGGCGTCGCGGCGTACAGCAGCTCGAAGGGCGCCATCAAGCTGATGACCTACTCCGCGGCGCAGGCCCTGGCGCCGAAGGGAATCCGGGTCAACGCGATCCACCCCGGCGTCATCACGACCGAACTCGTCACCGGCGACTTCGGTCTCCCCGCCGAAATGGCGGCTCAGGTCTTCCCGATCCCGATGGGCCGCCCCGCCGGTCCCGACGAGATCGGTGACGCGATCGCCCTGCTGTGCAGCAACCACGCCCGCTACATGACCGGCTCCTCGCTGCTCGTCGACGGCGGTCTGATCAACACGACCTGACCGCGGCACACCGCCACACCGCGGTCGGCGACGGGGCGGCCGACCTGCGGTCAAGAAAGGGTGACACCCCTTACTGCGGAGTAAGGGGTGTCACCCTTTTCCGACAGGGGGTCAGCGGGGGTCAGCGGGGGTCGCTGTGGTCGGCGAGCCAGCCGAGGATCCGCGGCACGGTGTGGCGGGCGGCGGTGCGGCCGGTGGTCAGGCTGGCGTGGCCGGCGGAGAGCTCGAGGGTCTCGGGCTTCGTGCCGGTCAACAGGTCCGCGAGCGGGCCGGTCGCGCCGGCGGGCACGAGTTCGTCGCGGTCGCCGGTCACGATCAGGACGGGCATCGTCAGGTCCGCGAGGTGGACGGCGCGGCCGTCGAGACGCAGCGAGTCGGTGACGAACGCGTTCGCCTGTATCCACTGATCGGCGATCTGGAGGAAGAAGCCACCGGGCAGGGGTGAGTGCTGCTCGAAGCACCGGTTGAGGGCCTGATAACCCTTCAGATACTCCTCGTTCCAAAGGTTCTGCCAGAGATTCGAATACTTGACCACCGGCGCGGTCGGCTTGAGCACGGAGAAGAACGCCGCGATCAGCGCGGCCGGGACGTTCCCGTCGGAGTCGAGGACGGTCGCGGGGTCCAGTCGACGCTCGGCGACGGCGTCGACCATCGCGCCGAGGTGACGGAAGTCCACCGGCGTCGCGATGACGACGAGGTTGCGCACCGGCGCGGCGGGGTCCGCGGCCAGCGCCTGCAGCGCCATGGTGCCGCCCATGCAGTAGCCGAGAACGCTGAGCTCGGCGCTGCCGGTCTCGCGCTGTGCGGCGCGCAGGGCGCGGGGGAGGTACCGCGCCAGGTAGGTCTCCAGGGTGTTCGCGCAGTCGTCGGCGTCCGGGATCCCCCAGTCGAGCACGAAGGTGTCGAAGCCCGCCTCGAGCATCCGCGCGACGAAGCTGTTCCCGGTGTGCAGGTCGAAGATGTAGGACCGTCCGACCAGCCCACCGAGCACGACGACCGGTGGACCCAGCCGCGGTTCGGGACCCAGGCCGTGTCCGCTGTAGTGCCGCAGCTCCGCCTTGCCCTCCCGCCACACGACGCGACTCGGCGTCGGACCGATCGGCGCGAACTCGGTCCCGGCGAGGTAGCGGACGCCGTTGCGGAACCGCCCGACGCTGCGGCCGACCTCTCGGGTCACCCAGGCGATCGGGCCGACCGCGCTCATCGCGGCGGCGCCCCGTCCTCCAACCGCCGCGAGAGCTCCGCCAGTTCCTCACGGGTGCTCGCCAGCTGACGGCGCAGGGCAGCGACGTCGCCCCGGGTCGGCAGGTTCACCGCGTGCAGCACCGCGCCCGCCGGGCGTTCGACCAGGCGCGTCACCGAACCCTGCAACCGGAAGCCGCGCAGCAGCAGGTCGGTCGCGGTGCGCGTGCCGAGGGCCGCTTCCAGGCGGCGCCCGATCATTGCCCCGCCGCCAGGAAGTCGTCGATCACGGAGCTCACCTCGTCCGGACGTTCGAGGAACAGATGGTGCCCGGCGCCGCGCACCAGGTGCAGTTCGGCGTGGGGGATCAGCGCGGCGATCGCCTTCGCGTTGACCGGGCGGGCCAGTGGGTCGTCGTCGCCGTTCACGACGAGCGTCGGCTGCCGGATCAGGCGGAGCATCGGCATCGTCGACCAGGTCGTGACCGCCAGCATCTGGTAGAGGTAGCCGCGGGTGTCGGGGGACTCGGTCGTCCGCAGCGCAGCGGCCTGCTGGACGAGGTCGGGGTTGCGGCGCATCTCGCCGCCGAGCAGCTTCGGCGCCAGGGCGGCGTAGTGCTGGGGGTCGCGCAGGCGCCGCATCGAGAGCAGACCGGCGAAGGCGATCGGGTGCGAGGGGATGCTGCCCCACCCGGTGTTCGTCGACATCAGGACCACGCGACGGACCCGTCGCGGCGACGTCCACGCGAGCTGTTGCGCGATCATCCCGCCGAGGGAGTAGCCGAGGACGTCGACCCGGTCGAGCTCGAGGGCGTCCATCAGCTTCGTCAGCATCCGCGCCGACCCGGCGATCCCGAGCGGAAGCGTCGGGGTGGGCGACTCCCCGGTTCCGGGGGCGTCGAAGGCGAACGTCCGAATCCCCGTCAGATGGCGGCGCAGCGGGTCCCACATCCGGACGTGTCCGCCGAGCCCGTTGACGAGCAGCAACGGCGTGCCGCTGCTCTCCGCCGGCCCGGCGACGGAGACGCGCAGGTCGTGGCGGCCCGCCCGGACCGTGCGCTCCTCGGTGGTGACCGGGGCGCTCACGTCTCGACCTCGGCGAGGAAGGTCAGCAGCGTCTCGTCGAAGGCCTCGGGAACTTCGAGCATCGGGTAGTGCCCGCAGTCGAGTTCCACCAGCCGGCCGTCCGGCAGGCGTTGCTGCAGCCAGGCCGCGCCCGCGATCGGGGACACCGGGTCGACGGCGCCCATGATCTGCAGAACCGGGAGCTTGAGCGCCCCGACGTCCGCGATCTGGTCCGTGTGCAGGTAGGTCCGGTAGCAGGCGATCGCCGCCCACGACGGCATCTGCAGCTGCATGCGCAGCAGCCAGCCGAGCACGTCGGGGTCGGGCTCGACACGGAACGCGGAGGCGATCGTGCGCCGCCGCGTCTCGATGCGCTTGGTCCGCTCCAGCCGGACGAGCCGCGCCTCGAGGTCCGCGGCGTCCCCGCCGAACGGGAACTCCGCGCTCGCGCTCGCGCGCACCGCGTTGGAGCCGACGAACACCAGTTGAGCCAGGCGCTCCGGCGCGGTGACCGCGGCGCGCATGGCGATCTGTGCCCCGAACGACCAGCCGACGAGCGTGACGTGGCGCAGGTCCAGACGGTCGAGCACCGCGACGACGTCGGCGGCGAGTCGGTCCATGCCGTAGTCGTTCAACGGCTTCGACGACTGACCCGTCCCCCGGACGTCGAGGGCGAGGGCGCGGTAGCCCGCGGTGGTGAGGGGATGGACCTGACCCTGCCACGCGTCGGAGTGCAGACCGAAGCCGGCGACGAACAGGACCGGCCGGCCCGCGCCCTCCGCGGGCCGGTGGTCCTCGACGTGGATCTCGACGCCGGGTTCGACCTCGAGGCGAGGCACGGTCAGCCGGCCTGGACCGGCGCCGGATCCGTGGCCGGCGTGAGGTGGAAGTCGTCGAGGTTCACGTCGTGCGTCATCTGCCAGAACTCGACGTTGGTCCAGGGCATCGGGATCACGATGCGTCCGGCGGCGTTCCGGTAGTACGTCGTCATGCCCGGGTGTGACCAGATCGTGCGGGTGAGCGCGTCGCTGATCCGGCGGTCGTAGGCCTCGAAGACCTCCTGCCGTACCTCGATGCTGCTCGTCTCGCCGCTCGCGAGCGTCAGCAGCAACGACATGACGTAGCGGACCTGCATCTCGATCGTCAGTGCCGCGCTGCCGCCGTGCGCGGCGAAGGTGTTCGGGCCGAGCAGCAGGAAGAAGTTGGGGAAGTCCGGCACGGTGGTGCCGAGGTAGGCACGGGCGTCGTCCTCGCCCCAGACCTCGCGCAGGCTCTTGCCGGACCGGCCGCGAACCTCCATCGGACCGAGCACGCGCACCGCCTGAAATCCCGTGGCCAGCACGAGGATGTCCGCCGGGTGCTCGACGCCGTTCGCATCGACGACGCTGTGCTCCCGCACCTCGACGACCGGGTCCGTGCACAGCGTCACGTCGTCGCGGGTCATCGTGCGGAACCAGCCGTTGTCCAGCAGCGGGCGCTTGCCGTACGGCGGGTAGGTCGGCAGGCACTTGTCAAGCAGGTCCTGCCGGTCGCCGAGCTCGGAGCGGATGTACTCCGTGAGGTACTCGCGGTGCTTGTCGTTGCTGCGGTTGACGGCGCGCTCCGGGTGCGGCCAGTCGGGGTCGATCTGCAGCGCCGGGTAGAGCCGGTCGCCGAAGTTCCAGACCAGCCGCAGGCGGTACCAACCCAGGTAGAACGGGACGTGCGCCATCAGCGTCCGCGTCGCCTCGCTGGTCTCGCGCATGTAGTTGGGGTTCGGCAGGCCCCACTGAGGGGAACGCTGAAAGACCGTCACATGAGCAGCGGTGCCCGCGATCGCCGGCACGAGTTGCATTGCGCTGGCGCCGGTGCCGATGACGAGGACCCGCTTGCCGGTCACGTCCACCGAGGTGTCCCAGTTCGCGGTGTGCATACTCGGGCCGGCGAACGTCTCCAGCCCGGGGATCGCCGGGATCGACGGCCGGTTCAGCAGGCCGACGCCGCTGATGACCGCGTTCGCAGTGAGGGTGTCGCGCTCGCCGGCGGAGCTGCGAACGGTCACGCGCCACTGCTGCGTGTCCTCGTCCCAGCTCATCGTCTCGACCTCGGAGTCGAACCGGATGTGGCGACGCAGGTCGTAGTGGTCGGCGACCTCTTCGAGGTAGCCGTAGAGCTCGTCGCGCTTGGCGAAGTACCGCGACCAGCTGGGCGACTGGGCGAACGAGTAGCAGTAGAGGTGGCTCGGGGTGTCGACGCCGCAGGCGGGGTAGACGTTCTCCAGCCAGGTGCCACCGACGGCCGGATTCTTGTCGAGAATCGTGAAGGCGATGCCGGCCCTCTTGAGCTTGACCGCGGCGCACAGCCCCGACAGACCGGCGCCGATCACCAGCACCTCGATGTGACGGATCGTCATGCCCGGCGGGGGCACCGGGTCGCGGTCGGCGACGCCGAACTCCTCGGCCAGCAGGCCGCCCAAGTCGGCCGGCAGTTGCTGGGACGAGCCGAGCGAGACGTGCAGCATCTCGGTCAGGCGCTCCGGCGAGGGTGGTGGCGCGGCTTCGAACTCGCCGTCGTGCCAGGCGCGGAGCACCGTGAAGGCCTCCGCGCGTGCCTGCGCCTGGAGCTCGGGGGTCAGGCCCGCCGAGTCGTGGTCGTCGACGCCGAGGGGGCTCGTCGGCCGGTACCTCCCGGTCAGCCAGGTGTCGTCCCCGGTGAGCTGGGCCAGCGCGGCGAGCAGCGTCGGGAGGTTCGCTTCCTGCAGTGCGCTGCGCAACTCGTCGTCGCCGATCTCGGTGCGCAAGGGCACGGCCGCCGACCGGATGTCGGCAGACCATCTTTTTTGACTCGGCACGTCTCAATAATAGGCGGGCCGAGGTCCGCGTCAAGTGCGGACTCGAGCCGTCGTCAGCCGTTGACGTGCCGCCCACCTGCGGGAAAGTATTGAGATACCTCGTTCAAAAAATGGTCGGGAAGGGCTCGAGATGGCGGTCCGGGCGGCGGTCTGCGCGCAGCTGGAGAAGCCGCTCGAGGTGCGCGAACTCGTCCTGGAACCGCCGCGGGCGGGTGAGGTCGCGGTCCGCATCGCGGCGGCCGGAATCTGCGCCTCGGACGCCTCCGTCCGCAACGGTGCGCTCCCGAGCCCGCTGCCGATCGTGCTCGGCCACGAGGCCGCCGGGGTCGTCGAGGCGGTGGGGCCGGGCGTCGAGACCGTCACGGTCGGGGACCGCGTCGCCGTCGCCGCGATGCCGCAGTGCGGGGTCTGCTACCGCTGCACGCGGGGGCAGCCCGGCCTCTGCGAGCAGGGTGACGGCGTCCTGCTGACCGGGGCACTGATGGACGGCACGACGCGGTGGCGCACGGCCGACGGTGTCGCCGTCGCCCAGTTCGTCGCGGCGGGTACCTTCGCCGAACGTGTGGTCGTGCCCGCGATCTCCGTCGTCGGCATCGGCGCCGACATGCCGTTCGCACCGGCCGCGCTGCTCGGGTGCGCGGTGCTCACCGGAGTCGGAGCGGCGCTGAACACCGCCGCGATCCGTCCGGGCGGCACGGTGGCCGTGATCGGCTGCGGCAGCGTAGGTCTGATGGCCATTCAGGGCGCGCGGATCGCGGGTGCTGAACGCATTCTCGCCGTCGACCTGGTGCCGGAAAAGCTCGATCTCGCGCGGCGGGTGGGCGCCACGGACACGCTCACCGCCGGCGAGGTCGACGTCCTGGCGGCGGTCAAGGACCTGACGGCCGGCCGCGGGACGGACACGACGATCGAGGCGGCGGGCCTCCAGCTGACCGTGGATCAGGCGATCCGGATGACCGGCAAGGGCGGCGAGGTCGTCCTCGTCGGCGCGGGTGGACCCGACGTCCGGATCAATCTCCCGCAGTTCACCGGCCTGGTCGGGAGCGCCAAGACGTTGAAGGGCTGCCTGTTCGGCTCGGCCGACGTGCACCGCGACATCCCGCTCCTGGTCGAGCACTACCGCACCGGTGCGCTGTTGCTCGACGAGCTGGTGACCCGCAGCTTCTCCCTGGACGAGATCAACGACGGCCTCGCCGCGGTCAGCGCGGGCGAGGTCGTTTCCGCAGTGGTGACTTTCGGTCCGGCGCCGGACGGGCCGAGCTTCGAGACGGAGGAACGGGCATGACGACGACGAGTGGCGCGGCCCTGCAGGCAACCGACCTGTGCGAGGCGTTCGCCTGCACGGTGGCGGAACGGCCCGACGAGGAGGCGATGCGTGCCTCTGACGGCTCCGTCTCCCTGACGTGGTCTCAGGTGGACGCCGAGGTGCGCCGCGTCGCCGGCGGCCTGGCGGCGCTCGGCGTCACGACCGGCGGCACCACCTGCATGATGCTGGCGAACCGGTACCAGGCCGCGGTCACCGACCTCGCGACGCTGCACCTCGGCGCGGTGCCCGTCTCGCTCTACAACAGCACCGCCACCTCGCAGCTGACGTACCTGCTCGACGACGCCCGCTGCGACGTGCTGGTGACCGAAACCGCCTTCGCGGACAAGGCCCGCACCGCCATCGCCGCAACCTCACGGAAACCGAAGCTGGTCGTGATCGACGGCACGGGCGACGAGCCCGACTGGGCGACGCTGACGTCGATGGGTGAGCCGCTCGCGCCCGGGGCGCGTCCGGAACTTTCCGCCGACGACGTGCTGACCGTCGTCTACACCTCCGGCACCACCGGGGTCCCGAAGGGCGCGGAGCTCACGCACGACAACATCCTGGAGCAGATCCGCGGCCTGCACTCCCTCGGCCGGCTGCCGATGGGCGGCCGTTCGCTGTCGTACCTGCCGTTCGCGCACATGGGCGACCGGCTCTGCGCGTACTACATGCCGATCGTCAGCGGGTCCTCGATCACCTACCACCTGAACCCGAAGACCGCGGCGCTGCTGCTGCCCGAGCTGCAGCCCACGCTCTACATGGCCGTGCCACGGATCTGGAACTACGTGATGGGCCTGGCCCACGCCGCGATCGAGGCCTCGCCCCAGCGTGCCGAGTTGGAGAAGGCCCTGGAGCTCGGACTGCGGCTGCATGACGACCGGCTGGCCGGGAAGGAGGTCGACACCGCGCTGCGCGGGGAGTGGCTCAGCTACGACGAGGCGCTCGACGGCCTCCGTCGCACTCTCGGGCTGGCGGCCGGTGAGCTCCTCTTCACCGGAGCCGCCCCGCTGCCGCCGGAGACGCTGCGCTTCTTCGCCGCGATCGGGGTGGACCTGTGCGAGTGCTACGGCCAGAGCGAGACGGCGGGCATCATCCTGTGCAACCCGGCCGGCGCCGCCCGGCCGGTGACGAACGGCCTGCCGCTGCCGGGCGTCGAGGCCAGGATCGCCGACGACGGCGAGTTGCTGCTCAAGGGCCCAATGGTCATGAAGGGCTATCGCGGGAAACCCGACCTCACCGCCGAGGCGTTCGACCCCGACGGTTGGCTGCGGACGGGCGACATCTTCGTGCAGGACGAGGCGGGCTACTACCGGATCGTCGACCGCAAGAAGGAGATCCTCGTCTCGTCGACCGGCAAGAACGTCTCGCCGGTCCTGGTGGAGAACACCCTCGTCGCGAACTGTCCGCTGATCGCACCGGCCGTGTGCATCGGCGACGCGCGGCCCTACGTCACCGCGCTGATCGCGCTGGAGCCGGAGGGCACCGCGGCCCTGACCGGCGAGGCGGACCCGGCCCGGAATGCGGCGAATCCTCTGGTGCGCGAGCGAATCCGCGACGGGATCCGGGCCGCGAACGAGCATCTGAACGCGGCGGAGCAGGTCCGGCGCTTCCTTCTCGTCGAGTCGACGTGGTTGCCGGGCACCGACGAGCTCACCCCGACGATGAAGCTGCGGCGCAAGCCGATCGCGGAAAAGTACGCGAAGGAGATCGAGCTGCTCTACGGTCCTCCGTCCGACCGGGTGGTCGAGGTGGTCGAGCCCCGATGAGCGCTACCGTGGTCCGGTGAGCCGCCGGACCGTGAAAGCACCTGCGGACGACGCCGGAACAGTGGAGGTCGCGGGCGACGGCGACGCGCCCGTGCGCCGGGGCCGTGGGCGCCCGCGGCGCAGCATCGATCGCGAACAGGTCGCCGACGTCGTCGAGGAACTCTTCGAGGAGGGCGGCTACGAGGCGGTCTCGATAGAGGAGACGGCCAAGCGCCTGACGGTGTCGCGGGCGACGCTCTACCGGACGGTGCCGTCGAAGGAGCACCTGCTCGCCATCCTCTTCGAGCGGATGACGACCGAGCTCTACGACGCCGCGCTCGAGATCGTGGAGAACGCCGACCTGACGCCGCGTGAGCGGGTCGAGCAACTCGTCCGCGCCCAGATCGACGCGGCCTTCCGGCAGCGCAACTACCTGCTCGTGTTCTTCGGCGGCGGCAACCTGCCCGCCGAGGACTACGAGAAGTGGAAGACCTGGCGGCGACGGTACGAGGGTTTGTGGTTGAAGGTCGTCGAGGAGGCCATCGCCAACGGGGACCTGCCGGACGACGATCCGCGTCTGGTCACCCGCCTGGTGACGGGCATGACGACGTGGGTCGCGCGGTGGGCTCGCCCGGGCGGGCCGCACGACGCCGGCCACATCGCGGACGTCGCTCTGCGGCTTGTGCTGTCCGACCCGAAACGTTAAGCTCCGGATTACTGAGACGCCCGGGCTCAAAAAGAGCTCGCGGCATCGGAGCGAAGGGTCTTGCGGTGACCACACCTGCCCTGGACGTTCGGGTCGACGGGCACGTCGCCGAGGTCACGCTGACCCGGCCCGAGCTGTTCAACCGCTTCGACGACGAGCTCCACGTCGAGTTCACCGCGGTGCTCGAATCGCTGCGGCGGGACGAGAAGGTGCGGGCCGTCGTCCTCGCGTCCACCGGCTCGGTGTTCTCCGCGGGCGGCGACTTCGACCTGATGCGCGCGGCCCAGGCCGATGTCGCGACGCGGTTGCGGATCGTCGACGACGGACGCCGCCTCCTCGACGCGCTGATCTCGCTGCCGCAACCGCTGGTCGTGGCGATGCAGGGTCCGGCGATCGGGCTGGGCGCCACCGTGGTGCTCACCGCGGACGCGATCGTCGCCGCACGGGGGGCGACGATCGCGGACCCGCACGTGGTGCTCGGGCTGGTGGCCGGGGACGGCGGCTGTCTCGTGTGGCCGCAGGCCGTCGGCATGCTCCGGGCGCGCCGCCACCTGCTCACCGGCGACCCTGTCGACGCCGAGACCGCGCACGCCATGGGCCTGATCACCGACCTCGTCGACGCCCCCGACGACGTGCTGCCCGCCGCGCAGGCGCTGGCCGCCCGCATCGCCGCACTGCCCCCGCTGGCGGTCCAGGGCACCAAGCGCGCGCTGAACCGCGTCACGCAGCTGCGCGCCGGCGAGGTCGTCGAACTCTCGCTCGCGCACGAGGAGACATCGCTGGCGTCGCGTGATCTGCTCGAGGCGATCGACGCGTTCACCGAGCGCCGACCCGGCATCTACCAGGGTCACTGACGCCCACACACGACAGCCCCCGCGAACTGACCACCCGTCATCGGAGGAACCCATGCCGTTCGCAGAGCTCAATGGCAACCAGATCTACTACGAGGTCACCGGCGACGGCCCGGAGACGATCGTCTTCTCCCACGGTGCGTTCCTCGACCACACGCTCTGGCAGCCGGTGGTCGACCTGCTCTCGGGTGAGTACCGCTGCATCACCTGGGACGCGCGCGGGCACGGCATGAGCGAGTGCAACGGTCCGTTCGACTACTACGACCTCGCGGCCGACGCCGTCGGCCTGCTCGACCTGGTCGGCGCGCCGAACGCGGTCTTCGTCGGCATGTCGCAGGGCGGCTGGATCAGCCAGCGCGCCGCACTCGCGAGCCCGGACCGTGTCCGCGGCCTCGGCCTGGTCGGCACCTCGCTGCCGCTGCTGAGCGAGCAGGAGACCGCCGGGTTCACCCAGCTCTCGCAGGGGTGGCTGGGCATGGGCCCGGTCGGGCCGATCGCGGACGCGATCTACGGCATCCAGTTCTCCGACGTCCCCTTCGACGGTTCGCGCTACCGCGCCGCCTGGCAGGGCAAGCCGCCGTCGGCGTGGTCGGAGGTCTGGACGACCATCCTCACCAAGCGCGACGACATCACCGACCGCGCGAAGGACATCACCTGCCCGGTGATCGTCGTGCACGGCACCGTCGACGCCGCCTTCACCGTGGACAGTGCGCGCGCGATGGCCGAGGCCTTCCCGAACAACCGCGGCGTCACGATCGTCGAGGGCGCGCCCCACGCGGTCGCGCTCACGCACCCGCACGAGGTCGCCGACGCGCTGCGTTCCCTCGGCAAGAGCCTGTAGTCGCAGGTTCGCGTGAGAAGGACGGTCTTCGCCGACCGGCACGAGCTCTGGCGCAAGGAGGTGCGCGACTTCCTGCTCCGGGAGGTCGTGCCCGAGTACCCGTCGTGGGAGGAGGCCGGTGCCCCGCCGCGGGACTTCTGGCCGCGCGCGGGCGCCGCGGGAATCCTCGGTGTGGGGATCCCCGTCGAGTACGGCGGGACGCCGGACACCTCCTACCTGCACAGCGCGGTGTTCGCCGAGGAGGCGCAGGCCCTCGGCCTGGCGATCAGCGGCGTGCGCGTGCACGTCGACATCTGCGCGCCGTACTTCCTGCACTGCACGAACGTTGAGCAGAAGCAGCGCTGGCTCCCGCGCATCGCGTCGGGGCAGGCGCTGACCGCGATCGCGATGTCCGAGCCCGGGGCGGGCTCGGACCTGAAGGCGATGGCGACCTCGGCCCGGCGGGAGGGCGATGTCTACGTCGTCAACGGGGCGAAGACCTTCATCTCCAACGGCATGTACGCCGACCTGATCGTGCTGGCGGTGAAGACCGATCGCGACGCGGGCCGAGACGGGATCAGCCTGCTCGTGGTCGAGGAGGGCATGCCTGGCTTTTCCCGAGGGCGCAAGCTGGAGAAGGTCGGGCTGCATGCCCAGGACCTGGCGGAGTTGTTCTTCGACGACGTCGAGGTGCCGGTGGCGAACCTCCTCGGGGAGGAGAACAACGGCTTCGCCTATCTGACGGCGAACCTGGCGCAGGAACGGCTCTCGATCGCGGTCAACTCCCAGGCCGCCGCGGCGGCGGCGCTGAGCGCGACGGTCGAGATCGTGCGCGCGCAGCCGGGCCGGCCGGCGCAGCCGGTGAAGTTCGAGCTGGCCGTGGCGGCGACCGAGGTCGCGGCCGGGCAGGCGTTGGTGGATCAGGCCCTGGCCGCGCACGAGGCCGGTGAGCTCTCGCCCGCGGACGCGGCGATGGTGAAGCTGCATGCCACCGAGACGCAGGGCCGGGTGGTGGACCGGTGCGTGCAGGTGCTGGGCGAGGCGGGGTTGCGTCGCTCCTCGCCCCTCGGTCGCGCCTACGCGGACGCGCGGGTGTCCCGCATCTTCGGTGGGTCGAGCGAAATCATGAAAGTGATTGTCAGTCAGTCGATGGGGCTGTGAAGGGATCGTCATGCATGAGGCAGTGATCGTCGACGCGGTGCGGTCGCCGATGGCGAAGGGCAAGGCGCCGCGCGACGGCAAGCCCGGCGGGGCGTTGTCCGGCGTGCACCCGGTCGAACTCCTCGGACAGACCGTGAAGGCACTGCTGGAGCGCAACCCGGCGCTCGATCCCGGTGACGTCGAGGACTTCATCGTCGGCTGCGTCAGTCAGGTCGCCGAGCAGGCCGGATGCCCCGGCCGGTGGGCGTGGCTGGCGGCGGGCCTGCCCGAGCACGTGCCCTCGACGACCGTCGACCGCCGTTGCGGATCGAGCCAGCAGGCGGCGGACTTCGCGGCGCAGGGGATTCTCGCCGGCGCCTACGACGTGGTGGTCGCCGGTGGCGTCGAGTCGATGAGCCGGGTGCCGATGGGATCGGCGCGGCAGGGCGCGGATGTCTACGGGCCCTCGGCCACCGCGCGCTACGCCCCGGGCCTGGTCCCCCAGGGCATCTCGGCGGAGCTCGTCGCGGCGCGGTGGAAGCTGGACCGCACGACGCTGGACGAGTTCTCCGCCGCCTCGCACGCCCGCGCCGCGGCCGCGGCCGCGAACGGCGGGTTCGCGAACGAGATCGTCCCGATCACGACCCCGGACGGGGTGGTGTCGGCGGACGAGACGATCCGCCCCTCGACGACGGTGGAGGGGCTCGCGGCGCTTCAGCCCGCCTTCGAGAACGCGGACATGGCGGCACGCTTCCCCGAGATCACCTGGTCGATCACCGCCGGCAACTCCTCGCAGATCACCGACGGCGCGGCGGCGCTGCTGATCATGAGCGCGGAGCGGGCCGCGGCCCTCGGGCTGCGGCCGCGGGCGCGGTTCCACGCCTTCGCGGTCGCGTCCGACGACCCGATCACGATGCTCTCCGGCCCGATCCCGGCGACGGAGAAGGCGCTCAAGCGCGCCGGCATGACGATCGATCAGATCGACCACTACGAGGTCAACGAGGCCTTCGCCTCCGTCCCGCTCGCGTGGGCGGAGCACTTCGGCGCCGACCCGGCCAAGCTCAACCCCCGCGGTGGGGCGATCGCGCTCGGGCACCCGCTCGGGGCGTCCGGGGCCCGCCTGATGACCACCATGCTCAACCACCTCGAGGCCACCGGCGGCCGCTTCGGCCTGCAGACCATGTGCGAGGCCGGCGGCATGGCCAACGCCACCATTCTCGAAAGGCTCTGACCACCATGGAGATCGCCGGCAACTCCGCGCTCGTCACCGGCGGCGCGTCCGGACTCGGCCTCGGCACGGCGCGCGCGCTGGCCAAGGCCGGCGCGAAGGTGACGATCCTCGACCTGCCGTCCTCGGCCGGGGCCGAGGTCGCCGCCGAGATCGGTGGCGTGTTCGCCCCCGCGGACGTCACCGACACGGCGCAGGTCGAGGCGGCGCTGGACGCGGCTGAGGCGCAGGCCCCGTTGCGCGCGGTCGTGCACTGCGCCGGCCGCGGCGGCCCCGTTCGCCTCGTGGAGAAGGACGGCAGCCCCGGCTCGCTGGAGACCTACACCGCGATCGTGAACGTCAACCTGATCGGTTCGTTCAACGTGCTGCGCCTGGCTGCGGCGCGGATGGCGCGCACCGAGGCGGTCGACGGCGAGCGCGGCGTCTGCATCCTCACCGCCTCGGTCGCCGCGTACGAGGGGCAGATCGGCCAGATCCCCTACACCTCGTCCAAGGCCGGGATCGTCGGCATGACGATCGTCGCGGCGCGCGACCTGGCGTCCAAGCAGATCCGGGTCTGCACCATCGCCCCCGGGCTGTTCGACACGCCCCTGCTCGCGCGCCTGCCCGAAGAGGTCAAAGCCTCCCTCGGGAAGTCGGTGCCGCACCCGAGCCGCCTCGGCACGCCCGAGGAGTACGCCAAGCTCGCGCTCGCGATCATCGACAACCCGATGCTCAATGGCGAGACGATCCGGCTCGACGGAGCGATCCGGATGGCGCCGCGATGAGCGAGCGCAGCGAGCTCATCATGAACACCGATGGCGGCCCCGCGAGGACGAAGTCCGTGGCGGTGACGCCATGAGTGATCTCGTGCTCTTCGAGGTCACCGACGGGGTCGCGCTGATCACGCTGAACCGGCCCGAGCGGCGCAACGCGATCGACCTGCCCACCGCGGAGGCGATCGACGCGGCGCTGACCCAGCTCGACGAGCGCGACGACGTGGTCGTCGGCGTTATCGCCGGCAACGGACCGGTGTTCTCGGCCGGCATGGACCTCAAGGTCATCGCCGCGGGAGGACCGCGCCCGATCGTGCCCGGCCGCGGCGCGTTCGGCATCGTCGAGAAGCCGCCGGCCAAGCCCCTGATCGCGGCCGTCGAAGGCGCGGCGCTGGCGGGCGGGTTCGAGATCGCGCTCGCGTGCGACCTCATCGTCGCCGCCGACAACGCCTCGTTCGGCCTGCCCGAGGTCAAACGCGGTCTCGCCGCGGCCGCCGGTGGCGCGGTCCGCCTTCCCCAGCGGATCCCGTACTCCCACGCGATGCGCATGATCCTCACCGGCGAACCGATTCCGGCCCAGCGGGCCTACGAGCTCGGCCTCGTCGTCGAGCTCACCCCACCCGGCGGAGCGCTAGCCGCGGCCCAGGCGCTCGCCGCCTCCATCGCGGTCAACGCCCCGCTGGCGGTCCGCACCTCGAAGCAGGTGATCAACCTCGTCCAGGGCAAGTCCATGCCCGAGGCGTTCGAGGCGCAACGACCGCTGATGCAGCGAATCCGGGAATCGGCCGACGCCCTCGAAGGAGCGAAGGCGTTCGCGGAGAAGCGCGAACCCCGCTGGACCGGCCGATGACGATCCGCCGGCGCCGCGTCTACGACGCCGACCACGAGGCGTTGCGAGCGAGCGTCGCCCGGTTCCTCGACTCCGGCGCCGCGGAGCGGCAGGACCTCTGGGCGGCCGCGGCCGAGCACGGGTTCGTCGGCCTGGGTGCTCCGGAGGTGGACGACCCGCGGTTCGCCGCCGTCGTCCTGGAGGCGGCGATGGCGGCCGGACTACCTGCGTTCGCCCTGTCCCTGGCCGCGCACGACGGCTTCGCGCTGCCGCTGCTGGCCGGCCGCCGGGCCGCGACCCGGCCCGCGGTCGTCGACGGCGGGGACGTCCGGCTGGCCGGCGGCCTCCTGCGCGGTCGGGCCGAGACCGTGGTCAACGGCATGAGCGCCGACCTGCTGCTGGTGGTCGCCCGGACCGACGACGGCGACGAGCACGTGGTCCTCGTCGAGGCCGGCGCGGTCCACCGGGCGCCGGCCGAACCGCTGCTCGGGCTCGAGGGGCTGGACGTCGCCGACTGCGCCTTCGACCTCGCGCTCGACGGCAACGACGCCGGGAACGGCACCGTTGAGCCGATCGACGCGGACCTGGAGCGGGCCCGAGCGAGCCATCAGCTGGCGCTCGCGGTCGCGGCGGTCGCGGGGGCCCGGACGGCGCTCGACATCACCGTTGCGTACACGCGCGACCGCAAGGCGTTCGGGACGCCGATCGCGTCCTTCGGCAACACCCGGCACGTCCTCGGCTCCCTGGGTGCGCGGATCGCGGCGGTCGAGTCGTTCGTCGACGCCGCGCTCGAATCCCCGTCAGGACTCTCGCTCGCGTCGGCGGCGGCGCTGCGCCTGTGCGCGACGGAGATTCTCGGGACCGCCGTCGACACCGGCGTCCAGCTCCACGGCGGTTACGGCTACATGTGGGAGTACCCGATCGCCCGCGCCTACGCGGCGGCGCGTTTCTTCCGGGTGCACGACGCCGGCGAGCACCTCCAGGAGGTCCTCGCCGGCGCCGTCGGTCTCTGACTCGTTGGCAAAGGGTGACACCCCTTGTCAACGGGCGGGTCAGCGTACGGCGGGCAGCACCTTCTCCGCGAACAGTTCGAGCTGACGCTTCTGCACGTCGAGGGGCACGGTGCCCTGCTGGAAGAACTGCCAGACCATCCAGTCCAGCTGGCCCTCCTCCTCGCCGGGGCCGGCGTGGCAGGTGTGAAGCTCCTCCATCTGGCGGCGGACGTCGTCGACGGTGCCGCAGAGCAGCTGGCGGGTCTCGATCAGGCGCTTGGCCAGGGCGGCCTCGTCGGGGAAGGACAGCGGGGTGTTCGGGTCGTCCTCCGCGGTGCGCCACATCTCGGTGAAGCCGAACTTGTTGAAGTAGTTGTGCCACTCGTAGGCCGCGGTGCGCACGGCCATCTCGAAGGCCTCCTCGCGGGTCTCGCCGATGCAGACCGAGCGGGTGGCGCCGAACAGTTCGCCGAGTTTGAGATCGCGGCCCTGTTCCTTGGCGGCGGCCTGGTAGGCCTGCGCGTGCGCGCGGAAGCTCTCCGGCCGGCTCTCGGTCGCGATGCAGGTGAACCCGCGCTTCGCGGCCGCGATCATGCTGGCCGGAGAGACCGTGTACGGGACCCAGATCGGCGGGTACGGCCGCTGGTACGGCGGGGGAGTGACGCCGATCTTGCGGATCACGCCGTCGGCGTCGACCTCGTCCTCGGACCCGAAGTCACGCGTCCAGTCGACGCCGCCGAAGCCTTTGATGCCCTCGCCGTACGGGAACGGCACCTGGTAGTGCTTGCCGTCGTGGTCCCAGGAGTCCTGCGTCCACGCCTTGAGGATGACGTCGATGTGCTCGTTGTAGACCTCGCGGTTGCGCACGTCGGAGTCGGCGTCGACGAGCGAGGTGGACCCGCCCTGGGACAGGATCTGGATCCAGCGCTTCTGGTAACCGCGGGCGAAGGTGGCCCCGACGCGACCCTTCGTCAGTTGGTCGAGCAGCGCGATGCTCTCGGCGATCCGAATCGGGTCACCGGCCGTCGGCACGATCGACATCGGGTAGAAGTGGATGTTCTGGGTCCGGACCGCGAGGTCGGCGTACAGCGTGATCGGGTCCGGCATCACCTCACCACCCTCGGAGTGCAGGTGGTGCTCGGTGGTGGAGAAGGCGTCGTAGCCCAGTTCGTCGGCCAGGACCGCGATCTCGCGGACCTCTTCGAGCATCATCTGGTAGCGCTCGGTGTTGCGGCCGATGGGCCGCAGAGCCTTCCGCTCCTTCAACGTCGCCGGGATCGTCGGCATCGCGAACACGCTGACCTTCATGGCATCCCATCCATTTTTGAGCCGGGTCGTCGCACAAAACATAGACCCGTTCGGTGACGGCGTCTACGCCTGTTCGCCACCCTGCTCGGCAGGGCGAATCGACGGAACCCTTGACCCATCGAACGTCGGCTTTCTAAATTGAGACTCACCGGCGCAAAAATCGCGCCGAGCCCGGAGAGAGGGACACCGATGTCCGCTGACGCTCAAGCTGCCCCGACCGGCCTCACCCCGCTGAACCCCGAGGTCCAGCGGTGCCCCTACGACTGGTACGCGGCGATGCACGCGTCCGGCGAGGGGGCGTTCGACGCGGGCCCGCTCGGTTATGTGATCGCCGGTCACGCGGAGCTCTCCCAGGTCACGTTCGACACGGGTGGGTTCTCCTCGGAGTTCTACGGCCCCGAGGGACCGCAGCTCGCCGGCGTCAGCCCCGAGCCCTGGTCGACGGAGGTCCAGGAGTTCTGGGCGACGATCCCCAAGCTGAAGAACGCCCTGTTCTCGTGCGACCCGCCGACCCAGACGCGGCAGAAGGCCATCGCGAACAAGTCGATGAACATCGCGCGGGTACGCAAGATGGAGCCCACGATCCGCGCCGAGGCGAACACTCTCGTCGACTCGTTCATCGAAGACGGCCGGTGCAACTTCTACACCGCGTACGCCGAGCCCCTGCCGGTCATCATGATCGCGACGATGCTGGGGATGGACGGCGACCGCGAGCTGTTCAAGAAGTGGAGCGACGACATCGCGGACGGGTACCTCGCGCCGATGGACAACACGCGGCGGATGGAGGTCCTGCGCTCGGCGAAGGCGTTCATCGAGGATCTGATGCCTCGTATCGAGGCGCGGCGGGCCAACCCCACCGACGACCTGCTCTCGGCGCTCGTCAACTCGACGATCGACGAGGAGGACGAGCAGAAGTTCGGTGAGATGGCCGGACCGCGGCACCTGACGGACGGCGAACTGCTCTGCGCCGTCTCCCAGCTGCTGCCCGCCGGCAACCACACCACGACGAATCTGATCGGCAACCTGCTGATCGAGCTCATCGAGCGGCCCGAGGTGATGGCGGATCTGCGCGCCAACCCCGAGCTGATCCCCGCCGCGATCGACGAATCCTTGCGCAAGGACTCCCCGCTGCGGGCCACCTACCGCGTCTGCACCAAGGACGCCGAGGTCTCCGGGACGAAGATTCCGGCCGGCGCGCTGGTCCCGATGATGTGGGGTGGCGCCGGCCACGACCCGGAGGTGTTCGAGAACCCGCAGGAGTTCGACATCCACCGCCCGAACGTCAAGAAGCACCTCGCTTTCGGCTACGGGCCCCACGTCTGCGTCGGCATGCCGCTGGCGCGCGCGGTCTCCCGGATCGCGTTCGAGGTGCTGCTGGAGCGCGTCGACAACATCCGGTACGCCGCGGGCTTCACCCCGACGCGCGCGGCTCAGTTCCCGTTCTCCGCGTACGAGGGCCTGGAGATCGAGTTCGACAAGCGCACCTGACGAACCGTGAGCGGGCGATGACCGCCTGTTGAACGGAGTTCCCCGGATATTTCCAAAAAGTGAACATTTTTCCCGACACGACCCGCGCCGCTGCGACGATCCAACCAGTGCGCGCAGCGCGCGGTGGTCGGGCGAACACCCCTAACAGCTTGCCGCCCCAACGGCGACCCGACGGTGCGTCAGAAATCTGTCGGCGTACGACCACCCAGACGGGTCGTCACGTGAGGAGAATGGAATGAAGGTTCGGACTGTCGGTCTGCGGTTGACCGCGGCCATGGGCGCGGTCGGTTGCGTCGCGGCGTACACGTTGCTGCCCTCCACGGCGAACGCGGACGTCTCGACGTTCACCGCGAGTGCCATCGCGTATCCGTTCCGGACGGCTACGACGAACCCGACGTTACCGCTCGGTATGCCCTACGAGGGGTACGGCCCGTTCGCGAGCACCAACCTCACCTCGATCGGCGCGGCCGACGCGGTCGCGGCCGGCCCGTACCCGGGCCCGGTGGCGGTGCAGGGGCCCGGCCTCGTCAACGCCATTACCGGCGCGCAGCTGCCGACCTACCCGTTCTTCGTGACCGCCGAGGCCGGCGAGGGGGCGCGGAGTGTCGACAATCCCTTCTCCACGCTGAACGCCGCCAGCAACCCCGGCGTGGTCACCGCGGACGCCGTCCTCGGCGCGGCGTTCTCGGGCGCGTCCGCCAACGCCCGCTCCGAGCGGCTCGAGTTCGGCGGCGTGCGCTCCACGGCGGAGAGCACCTACGACATTCTCGAGCTCGCCAACAACATCGAGATCCGTGGACTGCGCAGCGTCGCCTCCGCCGTCTCGGAGGGCAACGGCGAGGCCGTCACGTCCTCGCTGCTGGAGTTCGACTCGATCACCGCGCCGGGCCTGATCTACCAGACTCCGTGCGCCCTGCCCCCGCAGCTCGGGCTGCCCGAGGGTCAGGGTGAGCTGCCCTGCACCAAGTCCGAGGGCCTGGTGCTCTCGTTCCGGAACGGGCAGTTCCTCCTCACCACGCCCGACGGCACGAAGCAGGCGCAGCCGATCGACGCGGGCGCGGTGAAGAGCGCGTTCGCCGCGATCGGCGTGAAGATGACCTACCAGGAGCCGGTCGTCACCAAGGACGGCGTCACCGCCGCCGGAATGACCTTCTCCACCGATCTTCCCGAACTGCCGGACAACGAGACCGGCATCGCCGGTGTCACGACGCAGCTGTTCGAGATCGGCTTCGCGGCCGCGTCCGCGAAGGCACAGACCACGGTGAGCACGTTCGGCGCGGGCACCGCGCCGGCAGCGGCTCTGACGGCGCTGGGACTGCTCGCGTTCGCCGGCGTGGGGCGCACCCGCACCACCGGTGAGTGACCGAGCAGAAGAAGGGGTGGAGGTTCGTCGATGAGCGACTATGTGCCGTACCTGATCTTCGGGATCTCCCTGGGGTCGGTGTACGGACTCGCCGCGATGGGCCTGGTGCTCACGTACAAGACCTCGGGGCTGTTCAACATCGCTCAGGGCGCCATCTCGGCCGCCGGCGCGTACGCGTTCTACGAGCTGCGTGACGACGCCGGGCTGTCCTGGCCGGTCGCCGCGCTGATCGTCCTGCTGCTCTTCGGCCTGGGCCTCGGGTTCCTGCTGGAACGGATGTCCGCGGCGCTGCGTGAGGTCCCCACCGCGCAGAAGGTCACCGCCACCATCGGTCTGCTGGTGGCGATCCAGTCGCTGCTGATCCTGCGGTACGGATTCACCGGCCTGTCCGTCGAGTCGTTCCTGCCCACGGACGAGGCGTTCACGATCACCGGCGTCCCGGTGAAGTACGACAGCCTGATCGTGCTGGCGCTCGGGGTCGCGTCCGCCGCCGCGCTGTTCGTCTTCTTCAAGCGGACGCGGCTGGGCACGGCGATGCGGGCCGTGGTCGACGACCAGGAGCTGCTGGACCAGACCGGGCTGAACCCGTTCCGGATCCGGCTGTCGGCGTGGGTGATCGGCTCCTGCTTCGCGGCGGCCGCCGGCGTGCTCCTCGCCTCGATCCAGCTCCAGCTCGACGTGTTCATCCTGTCCGTGATCGTCATTCAGGCCTTCGGTGCTGCCGCGATCGGCCGGTTCACGAGCCTGCCGTGGAGCTTCGTCGGTGGCCTCATCGTCGGCGTCCTTCAGGGCGTGACGTCCAAGATCTTCGCCCCGCACCCGAACCTGTCCGGCATCGACTTCAACATGCCGTTCATCGTGCTGTTCGGCATCCTCGTCTTCGCCCGCCGCGGCTGGCTGGTCGAGGTCGGCCGCGAGATCAAGACGCGCGCGGTGCCGCCGAGCCGGGTTCCGGTACCGGCGCGCGCCGCCGGCTGGGGCGCGCTGCTGGTGGTGGCCCTGCTGGTCCCGTCCTTCGCCGACACGAAGATCAGCTACTACAACGCCGCCATCTCCTCGGTCGTGCTGTTCCTGAGCCTGTCGCTGCTGGTGCGGACGTCGGGTCAGATCTCGCTCTGCCACATCGGCTTCGCCGCGGTGGGCGCCGCCGGGTTCGCGCACATGCTCGACAAGGGCATGCCGTGGATGGTCGCGATGTTGATCGGCGGCCTGCTCGCCGTCCCGATCGGGGCGGTCATCGCGATTCCGGCGATCCGGCTCTCCGGGCTGTACCTGGCGCTGGCGACGCTCGGCTTCGGGATCCTGCTGGCGCAGTACGCGTACAGCCGGGACTACATGTTCTCCTCGGGCATCCCGACCCGACGGCCCGAGGGCTTCACCGACGACGACAACTACTACTACCTGCTGCTGGGCATCGCGCTGGTCGCGATCGCGATCGTGGTCACCATCGAGCAGACGCGCATGGGCCGGTTGCTGCGCGGCATGGCGGACTCCCCGGTGGCGCTCACAACGCTCGGGGCGAACGTCAAGATCAGCCGGGTCATCGTCTTCTGCATCTCCGCGTTCCTCGCGGGGATCAGCGGCGCGACGACCGCCGGGTTGTTCTCGCGCGTCAGCCAGGACACCTTCTCCAGCCAGGACTCGCTGGTGATCCTGGCCTTCCTGGCGATCAGCGGTCGCCGGACGGTGTCGTCCGCGATCGTCGCGGCGTCCCTGTTCCACGTGCTGCCGGCGTACATCAGCGGTGAGAAGACGACGCTGTGGAGCTACGTGATCTTTGGTCTCGCGGCAATCTTCCTCGCCGCCAACTCCCAGGGCGCGTTGCAGCGCCAGGCCCGTGAGGTCTGGGCCCGTCGCCACCCCGCGACCACGCCTGCGCACGCCCGCGCCGACAGCGCTCCGGCGCGAGCGGTGCCCCCTGACGCCGGTGAAGCGCCGGCGTCCCCTGCTCCGGCTGGTGCGTACGCGCCGTCCCGGTATGAAACCGACGAAGGAGTCTGACTATGTTCCAGCCACGCGGGAGGAGATACCGCCTCACCCAGGCGGTGTGCCTCAGCCTCGCCGTTGCGCTGAGCGCCACCGCGTGCGGCGGCGACGACAGCGACGCGGACCAGGCAGCGGTAGGCGCCGACGCCGCGATCCAGGACCCGGCGACCGACACGG
The DNA here is from genome assembly GCF_039525035.1 of Sporichthya brevicatena. Classification (NCBI taxonomy): domain Bacteria; kingdom Bacillati; phylum Actinomycetota; class Actinomycetes; order Sporichthyales; family Sporichthyaceae; genus Sporichthya; species Sporichthya brevicatena. The sequence continues at coordinate 3,039 of NZ_BAAAHE010000017.1, read as the reverse complement.
CGGCGGACCCGGCCGCCCCCGCCGACCCGGAGGCGATTCCCGCCGACCCGGCCGCTCCGGACGCCACGGCGGCGCCGGGCGCCACCGCCGCGCCGGACACCGCCGGCGAGGCGAACAAGCCTGCCAAGGGCGGCGGCAAGGACGCCAAGACCAAGGGCAACAAGGGCAACGCCGCCGGCGGGGCCAAGACGCCGGCGATCGTGCCCTGCACGAAGCAGCTGGACCCGGTCAAGATCGGTCAGGTCGGCACGTTCAGCGGTCTCGTCGGCCAGACCACGGGTCGGCACAAGGAGGGCCTGGCGCTCTGGGCCAGCGCGATCAACGCCAAGGGCGGCCTGGAGTGCCACCCCGTCCAGGTCATCGCGGTCGATGACCAGAACGACCCGCAGCGCACCGCGTCGGTCACCGAGGACCTGATCGTCAACAAGAAGGTGCAGGCGATCGTCGGGTCGGCCATGCCGATCTCGTTCGCGGCGATGGTTCCGACGCTGGAGAAGCACAAGTTCCCGCAGATCGGCGGTGACCTGGTCGACCCGATCTGGAACGAGAGCCAGTACGTCTTCCCGCAGGGCGGCGGCACGCTGTCGGCCTTCGCCGGACCCATGGACGCGATCCGGCGGGCCGAGGGGATGACGAAGACGTTCATCCTCTACTGCGTCGAGGCGACGATCTGCACCACGAGCGCCAAGTCGGCGCAGACCAAGGGTGGCATGGCCGACATGGCCAAGGTCGAGGTTGTGGGCACCCAGGGCGTCTCCCTGACCCAGCCCAGCTTCACCTCGGGTTGCCAGCTCGCGAAGGACAAGGGCGCGCAGTTCATCACCGCGTACGTCGACGCCGCCTCCGAGCTCCGTCTGGCGCGCTCCTGCGACAGCATCGGCTTCCGTGTGCCGATCGTGGGTGCCTCGTTCAGCTTCACCTCGGCGGCGTTGAGCGACCCGTTCATCTCCAAGATCAAGGTCTACTCCGGCTCGCCGAACGCTCCGCTCGCCGCCACCGGCATCCCGGCGATCGACGCCTTCCGCACCGCGCTGAAGACGTTCATGCCGGACTTCGTGCCGGACCAGTCGGCGCTGTCCGGCTGGGCCTCGGGCAAGTTGCTGGAGGCGGCGATGGGGTCCGTGTCCGCCAAGGCCCGCGCGGGTTCGATCACCACGGCCATGATCTACGACGGGCTGTACAGCCTGAAGAACGAGACCCTCGGGGGTCTCGGGCCGGGCGTCACCTTCGAGCGCGGCAAGCTCCCGAAGACCCAACCGTGCTACTACGCGGTGGCGGTCATCGACAAGGCGTACCGGGCACCGCTGGGCGCGCAGAAGCTCTGCTTCGCCCACGAACCGGTGAAGGGATAACCGTGACGGACTCTCCTTCGAGGAAACCGGCGAAGGAATCCCGCGGGCTCGAGGTCGAGGGGGTCTCCGTCCGGTACGGAGGCCACCTCGCCCTCGACACCCTCTCGCTGACCGCTCCGTTGGGCCGGATCACCGGATTGATCGGGCCCAACGGGGCGGGCAAGACCACGACGTTCAACGCCTGCACCGGCCTGCTGCGTCCGACGACCGGCACGGTGCGGCTGTTCGGCGAGGACGTCACGCACGCCGCCCCGCAGGTCCGGGCCCAGCGTGGTCTGGGCCGGACGTTCCAGCGGATGGAGCTGTTCGACAGCCTCACCGTGCGGGCGAACGTGGCCCTCGGCCGCGAGGCCGCCATGGCGGGCTCGAAGCCGTGGCGGCACCTCGTGCCCGCGCGCGGAAATCGCGCGCGGGTCAGCGAGGTGACCGATCAGGCGTTGGAGCTGTGCGACATCACGCACCTGGCGACCCGTCAGGCCGCGGCGCTGTCCACGGGCCAGCGCCGACTGGTCGAGTTGGCCCGCGTCATCGCCGGCGGGTTCCAGGTGCTCCTGCTCGACGAACCGAGCAGCGGTCTGGACCGTGTCGAGACGGCGCGATTCGGCGAGATCCTGGAGGGGCTGCTCGAGGCCCGTGAGCTCGGGATCCTCCTCGTCGAGCACGACATGTCGCTGGTGATGAAGATCTGCGGCTACATCCACGTGCTGGACTTCGGCAAGCCGATCTTCGAGGGGACCGCCGAGCAGGTCCGGACCAGCGAACTCGTGCGCGCCGCCTACCTCGGTGACGAGAGCGTCGAGACCGAGGTCGAGGCCGAGGAGCACTCCTCCTCCCAGACGAGAGCGGGCTGACGGAATGTTTTCGGTCACCGACGTCACCGCCGGTTACGGCGAGTCCACCGTCCTGCGCGGGGTGTCCCTGGAGGTCCCCGACGGGACGGTGGCCGCCCTGCTCGGCCCCAACGGCGCCGGCAAGACCACCCTCATGCGGGTGGCCGCCGGCCTGATCCGGCCGCGATCGGGACGGCTCAGCCTGGGCGGGGCGGACATCACGCGGAGTTCGCCCAACCAGCGCGTCAAGCGCGGCCTGTGCCACATCCCGGAGGGACGAGGCGTCTTCCCGTCCCTGACGGTGCGTGAGAACCTCTCGCTCCAGTCGGCACCTGGTCAGCAGGCCCAGTCGATCGAACGTGCCGTGTCGGCCTTTCCTCGCCTCGGCGAGCGCCTGCCGCAGCTGGCGGGGACGATGAGCGGTGGTGAGCAGCAGATGCTCGCCCTCGCCCGCGCCTACATTCAGAACCCGCGCGTCGTCCTGCTGGACGAGGTGAGCCTCGGCCTCGCCCCCAAGGTCGTCGACGAGATTTTCGAGTTCCTCGCGAAGCTCCGCGACGGCGGTGCCGCCCTCGTCCTCGTCGAGCAGTACGTCAACCGCGCCCTCGCCCTCGCGGACCAGGTGTATCTCCTCAACCGCGGCGAGATCGTGTTCTCCGGCAGCCCCGACCAGGTCGACGAGGCCACCCTCTTCGAGCAGTACGTCGGCGTCGGCTAGGGCACGTCTCCTAACCCGGTGGCCCAGATGACGATCGCCCGCAGGACCGCGCCGCCGCGGTAGGTCAGGGCGAGCTTTCGTAACGGGTGGCCAATCCGCGCCACTGCTTGAAGATGTTGAACCCGCGCTCGATGGTGTT